>CBQZLL010000139.1:0-8233 GCA_967749945.1 uncultured Frankiaceae bacterium | reverse complement strand
ACGTTATCCAATTGGCGTCGTAGACAGCGCGATGATTGGCAGTCGAACGCTCCACTGAGGTCCAAACCTATCCCAGCGACAAGTTGATTCGCGGCTTCATCAACTCCGACAACCGGCTCAGCCGACTGTTCTTCCGCGCGCTCTACCAAACGTTGAAGAGGCAGAGGAGCGGCCGTGGCTCGTTCCGCCGCGGCCATATCCCCAAAACCCTCGGCGTCGAGCCAGGCGAGCAGCCAGTAACCCGCCATCACGATTCCCGCGTCACTCGTCAGACTTCGTAGGGTCAACCATACGGCTTGTCCGCCATGTCAGATCGCCTCGACCGCGGTGACGTCGGGGACACGGGCGCGGACCACGCGCTCGACACCCGTGCGCAACGTCACCTGCTGGAGCGCGCAGTCGGCGCACTCGCCGTGCATCCGGACGCGGACGACGCCACCGTCGACCGACACCAGCTCGATGCCGCCGTGCAGGTGCGGGCGGATCTCGGCGAGCGCCTGCTCGACCGCGGCGTCGATCGTCACATCCCCAATGCTACGGTCACCCGCTCATCGCGGGCGCGGCGACCATGACGCCGCCCCGCCTGGGCTCGGCTACTGGTGAGTAGCGGCTCAGGCTGAGCGCGAACTGGTGAACGGCGGCGGCGCTACTCACCAGTAGCCACCGTCGGCGCGGCGAGCCTCAGACCAGCGACAACAGCGTGTTGAGCTGCGCGACGAGACGTAGGTGCTGGAGGCCGCCGATCCGGACCTGGCGGGTGAGGAGCTGCTTGGTGAACGCCCGGCCCTGCGGGGCCAGCGGCGACGGCATGCCGAGCAGCAGCGGGATCATCGAGAACCCCATCAACGTCTCGGACGGCATCTCGATGCGGACCTTCGCGCCGGGGATCGCGCCGGACTGGACGTGGCAGGTGCCGCCGGAGAAGCGCAGGCCCACCTCGACCTCGGCGTCGGGCACGGCGATGGTGACGGTGCCGTTCATCGCGTCGAGGACGCGCGCCTTGTCGGGACGCTCGATCGCGGACGTCAGCAGCGCCGCGAGCATCGCGTCGAGGCCGGCCGCGTCCGGGTCCGCGAGGACGACTGCAGCCAACGACCTAGACCTCGTCGGCGAACTGGGTGTCGACCGTGCTGGTGAGGTCGACGAGGACGTTCGACGCCTTGACGTAGCGCACGATGGTCGGCAGGTCGCCCTTGACCTTGATCTTGCCCTGCATCATGCCCTTGACCGGGTCGAGCTCCTTCTTGAGCACCGACTTCCAGCGGCTGTACGGCGCGGTGATCGTGAACTTCGCGGCCTGCGCCTTCGGGTCGTCCGGGCCGTCGAGGACGGCCGCCCCGCGGCACTTGCCGTGCCAGAGGTCGAGCCAGGCGTAGAGGTCGTCGGGGACGTTCTTGTCCGGCTCCTTCTCGTACACGAAGACGAGGTCGCCCTCCCACGTCGCGGCGGCATCGGCGTACTCGGCCGAGCCGTTGATCTTGTCGACGAACTCGGTGAGCCAATCCTCGCTCGGGAACACCGCCATGCGCTACTCGCCTCCGTACGGGTACCAGCCCTGACCGGACTTCCTGCCGAGGTCCCCGGCCGTGACCATGCGCAGCAGGCCCTCGGTCGGGTGGAACTTCTCGTCCTGGGTATCGGTGTAGATGTTGCGGGCGGCGTTGACCATGATGTCGACGCCGGTCATGTCCATCGTCTCCAGCGGCCCCATCGCGTGGCCGAAGCCGAGGCGGCACGCGGTGTCGACGTCCTGCGCGCTCGCGACGCCGCTCTCGACGAGCTTCGCCGCCTCGATCGACAACGCCACGATGAGCCGGGTTGTCACGAAGCCCGCGACGTCGCGGTTGACGACGATGCACGTCTTGCCGGTGTCCTCGGCGAACGCGCGCGCCCGCGCCAGCGTCTCGTCGCTCGTCTTGAGGCCGCGGACGAGCTCGCAGAGCTTCATCATCGGCACCGGCGAGAAGAAGTGCGTGCCGACGACGCTCTCCGGCCGGCCCGTCACCGCGGCGATCTGGGTGATCGGGATGGCGCTCGTGTTGGTCGCGAGGACCGCGTCGTCCTTGGCGATCTTGTCGAGCGCGGCGAACACGTCGCGCTTGACGTCGAGCTTCTCGAACACCGCCTCGACGACGATGTCGGCGTCGGCGGCCGCGTCGAGGTCGGTCGTCGTCGTGATCCGCGCGAGCGCCGCGTCGCGGTCGGCTTCCGTGAGCCGGCCCTTCTCGACGAACTTCGCGTACGACTTCTCGATCGTGCCGCGGGCCCGCCCGAGCGCGTCCTCGCCGACGTCACGCAGGACGACGTCGTACCCGGCCTGCGCCGCAACCTGCGCGATGCCCGAGCCCATCAGCCCGGCACCGACGACCGCCAGCTTCCCGCCCACGTGCTGCCTCTCCTCCGACTGCGTGAGCAGTCTAGGACCGGGCGTACCCTCGGCCGCATGGTGGTCGTCTACGTGGTCGTCGCGGTCGTCATCGTGGCGCTCCTGGCCCGGCTCATGCAGCTCGGTGGCGTGCCGCGCGTGCGGCGGGCGCGTCCCGGCGAGGACATCACGCGTCCGGAGGCGCCGATCCACAGTGATGTCGTCGACCTCGGCGAGTACGACCGCGAAGAGGCGGCCGTGATCCTCGCGCTGCTCGACTCGAACGGCATCCCGGCCACGCTGCAGGCGGCGAGGGGCGACGAGTTGTACGACTCGTACCGGATACCACCGCGACGCCAGCGCCTGCTCGTCGCCGCCGACCGCGCCGACGAGGCGCGGGCGCTGCTCTCAGGCGAGTAGGTCGTCGCTGGCGCGGGTCACGTCCGCGCCGAGCGTCCGGAGCTGGTCGATGAAGCCGGCGTACCCGCGGTCGACGTGGAACACGTCGCCGATCTCGGTCACGCCGTCGGCGACGAGACCGGCGAGGACGAGCGCCGCGCCCGCGCGGATGTCGGTCGCGCGTACCGGAGCGCCGGAGAGGCGTTCTCGGCCGCGGACGACCGCGTGGTGGCCGTCGGTGCGGACGTCCGCGCCGAGCCGCACCAGCTCGTCGACGAACATGAACCGGCCCTCGAAGATGTTCTCCGTCACGAACGCCGCGCCGTCGCTCACCGACGCGAGAGCGATGGCGAGCGGCTGCAGGTCGGTCGGGAACCCCGGGTAAGGCAACGTCACGACGTCGACCGCCGTGGGCCGCCGGTCCATCGCGACGCGGAACCCGTCGGCCACTTCCTCGACGTACGCGCCCGCCTGCACCAGCTTGTCGAGCGGCAGCCGCAGGTGCTCGGGCCGCGCGCCGCGGACGGTCACGTCGCCGAGCGTCATGACCGCGCCGACGGCGAACGTCCCCGCGACGATCCGGTCGGGCACCGTCTCGTGCGTCGTCGGCGTCAGGTCCGCGACGCCCTCGATCTCCAGCGTGGACGAGCCGATGCCGGATATCCGCGCGCCCATCGCGACGAGCATCTCGCAGAGGTCGACGATCTCCGGCTCGCGCGCGGCGTTGTCGAGGACGGTGACGCCGTCGGCGAGGACGGCGGCCATGACGATGTTCTCGGTCGCGCCGACGCTCGGGAAGTCGAGCCAGATCTCCGCGCCGCGCAGCTTCGGTGCCTGCGCGACGAGGTAGCCGTGCTCGCTCTCGAACGTCGCGCCGAGCCGTTGCAGGCCGGTCACGTGCATGTCGAGCGCGCGCGACCCGATCGCGTCGCCGCCCGGCAACGCGACCCGCGCCCGGCCGCAGCGCGCGAGCAACGGGCCGAGTACGCAGATCGAGCCGCGGATGCGACGCACGTGCTCGTAGTCGGCTTCGTACCCGAGGTCGCGCGGCACGGTCACGGTGACCTCGGGCACCGCGTCGACGACCTCCGCACCGAGGCCGCGCAGCACCTCGGCCATGATCGGGACGTCGCCGATATCGGGGACGTTGCGCAGCGTCGACGTGCCCTCGGCGAGCAGGCACGCGGCCATCACCTTGAGCACGGAGTTCTTGGCCCCCGTGACGCGGACGTCGCCGGCGAGCCGGGCACCACCCGCGACGCGGAAACGTTCCATCGGCCCAGCGTAGGGCGTGTCCGACGAAGCCGGGCCGGCGCGAGGGGAGTGAAGGTCCGGGGATCGCCACGCGGGGGAGGCGCCGACACCGGCGGCCTGGCGGCGCCGACGACAACGCCGCGAGCCGCCGGGCTGGGCGCCGCGCAGCAGGCCCGGGATCGTCGGACACGCCCTGTAGGGTCGTGAGTCATGGCGGTGCATCTCACCCGGATCTACACGAAGACCGGCGACGACGGGACGACGGCCCTCGGCGACATGTCACGCGTGCCGAAGACCGCGCCGCGGATCGCGGCGTTCGCCGACGTCGACGAGGCTAACGCCGCCGTCGGCATCGCCCTCGCGCTCGGCGGTCTTACCGAGGACGTACGCGAGGTGCTGCTGCGGGTGCAGAACGACCTGTTCGACGTCGGCGCCGACCTCTGCACGCCGGTCACGCCCGACCCGGAGTTCCCGCCGCTGCGCGTCACAGAGGAGTACGTCACGCGCCTCGAAGGCGAGTGCGACCGCTGGAACGAACGCCTCGAACCGCTGCGTTCGTTCGTCCTCCCCGGCGGCTCGGCCGGAAGCGCGCTGCTGCACGTCGCGCGGACGGTCACCCGCCGCGCGGAACGGTCGACGTGGGCGCTGCTGCACGCCGAGCCGGAGACGACGAACCCGACGCCCGCGCTGTACCTGAACCGGCTCTCGGACCTGCTGTTCATCCTGGGCCGGGTCGCGAACGACGACGGCGCCGCCGACGTGCTCTGGAGACCGGGCGGCTGACCCTTCCCTCCACACGGCTGGGTGGAGCATCATCCCTTTTGCCCTGATACATCCCCCTCCCCCCAGCACCGGAGGACCGTCGATGAAGACCGCGTTCCGCGCCGTGCTCGTGCTCGGCCTGCTCACCCTCGGCACGCCCGGCGCGTCCGCCGACGACCGCGACGTCAACTGGCGCTGCGGGTGGGCGATCATGGCGACCCCACTCGACAACATGGAGGGCCCAGAGGGCCACGTCTACGCCACCGCGGTGACCACGTCCGACGCGTCCGGCACGTTCCACTGCGAGATACGGCACTACGGCTGGCCGAGCGTGTACACGTCGCCGCTTCCTGGCCGGCACGTTTTCGCCAGTACGGGACACGCGTACGAGTACCAGGTGGAACCGCCCGACGGTCGAGAGGTCTGCGCTCACATCGACTGGGACGACGGACACGCGCCGTTCGAGGAGTGCCGGCCCGCCCCACCCGGCTCGGTGTTCGACCCGGTCGTCGACCAGCTCAACCACACCGTCTTCGACCCGATCGACCCCACGCTGTGCGCAGTGCTCGTGTCGCAGGCGCCCGGCATCCCCGGCCTGGTCGACATCGACCCGACCGGCGACACCGCCGTCGCGGACGTGCCCGTCTGGGACTGCCCGCCGTACGCGACCTAGGCCGCGGGCCGGCGGCCCTCGATCCAGCCGAGCAGCCGGTCGAGCTCCTCGCGAACGACGGCGAGCTCGATCGGCTCGCCCTGGTACCGCGCGAACACGATGTCACAGCGGTCGCTCACCGCCGCCTCGCCCTTCACGACCGGCCGGTGCTCGCGGACGATGATGCTGAGCCGGTCGAGGGTCAGATCCGCACCCGGGCGGACGCGGTGCTCGGCCCGCCAGTAGGCCGTGTCGGCGTCGAGCCGCGCGTAGCCGTGCCGCCAGCCCATCCCGCGCTGGCTCGGCTTGAGCCGGAGCGCGAGGGTCAGGCAGTCGCCGTCACAGAACCCGTGGTGGGCGCGGCGCGCAAGGACGACACGGGCGGCATACGCGAGGACGGCCGCGGCGATGACCAGCCAGACGACCACCCGCTTCAGGCGACGGCTGCGCCGGTCGCCTGGAGCCGGGCCTTGGCGCGGGCCAGCGCCTCGCGGGCGGGCTCGTCGTCGTCGCCGGAGATCGACGCGAGGGCGGTGTCGTACGCCTGCTGCGCGCGGGCCAGGTCGATGTCCGGACCCATCTCGGCGATGTCGGCGAGCACCGTGACACCGGTCGCCGAGACGGAGAGGAAACCGCCGTGGATCGCAGCGCAGACCTCGTTCTCCGGCGCGACGATGATGCGCAGCACGCCCGACCCGAGCTCGCCGAGCACGGGCGCGTGACCGGGCAGGATGCCGATCTCGCCCTCGGTGGTCCGGGCGACGACCATCTCGGCCTCGCCGGACCAGAGGCGGCGTTCGGCGGAGACGAGCTCGACCTGCATCGTGGCCACGGACAGCACCTTCACGTTCGGGGAACTGGTGTCCACGCAGGATACCGGCGGCCGTCCGTCGGCCCCAAAACCGGCGGTACCGTTCGGCCGTGGAGGCCATCCTCGCCCGGCTCGCCGCCGCCCGGCCACGGGTCGCGAGCGAGCTGGCACGCCCGCACGCCGAGGAGGCGTTGCTCGCGGGCGTCGTGGGCGACCTGCTCGCGTCCGGCGCGCTCGACGCGCTGGGCCCCGCGATCGGCGCGGGCGGGACGTACGAACGGTGCGTGCTCTGGGGCGCCGACCCCGCGTCGGGCATCGACGACCTGACGCTGGCGGCCGCGCTGCACGCGGTGTCCGGTGGCGGTGGTCGCGCGGCGACGCTCGACGCCGAGCCCGACCTCGTCGTCGTGACGTCGGAGACCGTCGTCGCGGTCGACGCGACGATCGGCCGGCCGGGTCACGCGGCGGCCCGCGCGCGCCGCGGCGAGCCCGTGGCGGAGGCGTTGCTCGACGGCGTACGGACCGTGTTGCTGCAACACGGCGTCGGGCTGGGTCCGGACGAGGTGGCGGTGGCGTACGCACCCGCGCGGCTCGCGGCGGTCGCGCTGGAGCTGGGCGCGGCGCTGGACCGTCCGGCGGTCACCGTGGCGCTCGCCGGCCGGGCGGTCGACCTGCTGCGGCCGGACCGCGACGACGTCGCGGCGTGGTCGGATGCGGCGGCCGTGTTGCTCCGCGTGGCAGGTGCCGCGCCGCTCGACATCCGCGCGCTGTCCTGGCTGCAGATGGCCGACCGACTCGCCGGCGACCCGCGCGCGACCGCCGCTGTCGCTCGCATCCGCGCCCACCCGACCCTCGCTGCCCCCCGCGCGGCCCCTTCGTGAGGGTCGGGGGCGCCGTCGCTAGAGTCGGGAGCCGTGCCCGAGAGCCTGTACGGCGCCGACGGACGCGTCGTCGCGACGTTCGTTCGCGACGAGACCGGCGGCACGCAGTGGGCGATCCTCACGTCGTTACGGCCCGCGGTCGAGGTCGCGCCGGCGGTGCTCGCGCAGTTCGCAGGGCATCGGGTCGTCACCGAGGACGACGACCTCGTCCCGCTTCTCGTCGCGGGCGGCGGGCGGGTGCAACGCCGCGCGCACGACTATGCGTACGACCTCGCGGACGTCCCGCCGGAATGGGCGGAAACGCCTGCGCCCCAAGGGTTTCGGGTCACCCGGGACTTCGACGCGGCACGGCTGTCGGACGCGCACGACGCGGCATACCCACTCGGTCATCCGGACCACGAGCCGGGCCTCGACCACGTCGACGACCTGCGGTCGATGATCGGTGGCCAGGTTATCGGGCCGCTCGTACGCGAGGCGTCGTGGCAGGCGGACGACGAGACCGGGCCCTGCGGCGCGATCCTCGTCGTAGACCGCCCGCCGGCGGACGAACGCCGGACCTGGGTGGTCGACGTGTTCGTGCATCCACGGCATCACGGCCGCGGCCTTGGCGCGGTCCTGCTGCGTCGTTCGCTCGCGGGGGCGCGCGCCGCGGGCTACCGGACGATGGGCCTCGTCGTCAGCGACGGCAACCCGGCCAGGTACGCGTACGACGCGGTGGGGTTCCGGAATGTCCGGTCCGGCACTAATCTCGACCTCCCCTGACCACTAGGAGCCTCGGCATGCGGATCCCCTACGTCTTCGCCGCCCTCGCCACGACCGCCGCCCTCGCGTCGTTCACGCCACCCGCGTCAGCGGGACCGTGCGGCCCGGAAGGCCCCTGCCCCACGTGTCCGCCGACCATCGTCGTCGGGGACAGCATCAAGGACGTCCACATCGAGCACGCAGACTGTTAGGCGACCTCGGCGACGGGACCCGCGACGGCCTCGGTCAGGCGCCGGCGTAGGCCGCGAGGTGCTCGCCGGTGAGGGTGGAGCGGGCCGCGACGAGGTCAGCTGGTGTGCCCTCGAAGACGATCCGGCCGCCGTCGTGGCCGGCGCCGGGGCCGAGGT
>CBQZLL010000138.1:0-8314 GCA_967749945.1 uncultured Frankiaceae bacterium | reverse complement strand
GAACGGTCCGGCGGCCAGCGCCGACGCGTACGGCCTGCTCGTCGACGTCCAGCTGCTGCCGACGCACACCCCCGTGCGCAGCGGGCCGACCTCGTACGCGACGCAGGAGTACCCGCCGGGTGCGGCGACGCCGGTTCAGGCCCAGGCCGCCCAGGCCGGGCCGCTGCCCGCCGACTCGTCGGCGGTCAAGCACGTCGGGGTCATGACCGCCATCGCGGGCGCGAACGCCATCCCGCTCGGCGTCGCCTCGGCCGAGGTCGCCGACGTGAGCCTGCTCGGCGCCAGCAACAGCATGGTCACCGCCGACCTCGTCCGCGCCCAGGCGAACACGGACTGCGTCAACGCCCCGAACGCCACCGGCACCACGTTCGTCAACCTGAGGATCAACGGCACGCCGGTCGACAACACGCCGAACCCGAACACGGTCTACGACCTCACGGTCGCGAAGGTCATCCTCAACGAGCAGCACCCCGCGTCCGACGGCCGCGGCATCGTCGTCAATGCGATCCACGTCATCTCCACGACGGCCGGCGACGCGGCGTTCCGTGGCGACATCATCGTGTCGCACGCGATGAGCACGGTGAACTGCACCAACGGCGCCGGCTCGACCGGTGGCGGCAACCAGATCCAGCTCACCAAGTCGGCGAGCCCGAACACGGCGAAGCCCGGCGACGAGGTCACGTACACCGCGCAGGTCAAGAACTCGTCGTCGTCCGCGTGCCTCGTGACGCAGTTCATCGAGCACTTGTCGTCGGCGTTCGACTTCGTGTCGACCACCGGCGACTTCGGCACCGCGCTCGACCGGACGCAAGCCCGGCCCGGTGGCGGCGTCGACCTGATACTCGGCAACGGCAAGAACCTTGCGGCCGGGGCGACGTTCACCCAGACGTTCGTCGTCAAGGTCCTGGACACCGCGACGCCCGGCGTCTACTACAACAACCTCGAGATTCTCTGCGCCAACCTGGGCGACTACGTGAAGGGCCTCGACGCGCCCGTCCGGGTCACCGGCGACTCGGGCGAGCCGGCCGCGCCGCCGGAGTGCTCCGACGGCAAGGACAACGACGGCGACAAGCTCGTCGACTACCCGGACGACCCGGGCTGCGCGAGCCCGCAGGACGACGACGAGCGCAACGCCGAGAACGCCCTGCCGCGTACCGGCACCACCGAGGCGCTGTACCTGTTCGGCGGCTTCGGCCTGATCGCCCTCGCCGTGGGTGTCCGCCGCCTCCGCGCGCTTCTGTAGCCCCCGCGTGCGGACGCTACTGGTGAGTAGCGGCAGCGCCGAGCACGAACTGGTGAACGGCGGCGCCGCTACCCACCAGTAGCAAAGCGCGCTCGTGCTGGTCGGCCCCTAGATCCAGGAGGAGAACCACATTCGCGAGCGCCACGCCTGATACGGGATGACCTTCGCGGCGAGGACCGGATACAAGTAGAAGAAGTTCACGACGACGAGCAACGCGTAGAGACCGACGACGGTCGCGCCGACCTGCCGTCGGACCGGGGGCGCGTCGGGTGAGCCGATGATCAGCCCCGCGCAGTACGCCAGCGCCAGGCACAGGAACGGCAGCGCGGGCAGCGCGTAGAAGAAGAACTCGGTCCGGTCGGACGGCCAGAACCACGGCAGGTACGACGCCACGAACACCACGAGGATGAAGGCCGCCCGCCAGTCCCGCCGCGAGATCCACCCCCACACACAGCCGAGCAACGCGAGGATCGACGCCCACCAGATCGCGGGCGTGCCGATGGCGAGCACCGCCTGCGACGTGCCGGGTCGCGGCGTCTCGTAGACGTAGAGCACCGGGCGGGCGAGGACGAGCCAGCCGTACGGCTTCGACGCGTACGGGTGCGGCGAGTGCAGTCCGATGTGGAAGTCGTAGATCTCCCTGTGGTACTTGATGAAGCCGGAGATCGCGCCGCAGTCGTTCGTCCACTGCCCGCCGCAGCTACGCCGCCACCCGCCGTCGGTGACGAACCACCCGGTCCAGGTCAGGACGTACACGACGATCGGCAGCACCATGAGCAGCGCGACGATCGGCAGCGCGTCGCGGCGCAGCGCCGCCCGGAACGGCTTGGGCACGCCCGCCGCCCGTCGCGCCCCCACGTCCCACGCCAGCGCGAGCAACGGGAACAGGCCGACGACAGGGACGTGCCCGACGAGGATGCCGACGTAGTACGACGCGCTCCACTTGGTGCCGACCGCGAGCCCGAGCATGACGCCGGCGGCGATCCGCCAGGGCCGTACGCCGAGCTTCGGCCCTGGCCACGACTGGTCGGCCGTCAACCGTTCCTGGAGACGGCGCCGTCCCCAGTCGCGGTCGGCGACGAGGCACGCCGCGGCGCAGACCACGAAGAACATCAGGAAGATGTCGAGCATCGCGACCCGGCTCTGCACGAAGTGCAGGCCGTCGAGCGCGAGCAGCCCGCCGGCGAAGCAGCCGAGCAGCGTCGAGCGGAACAGCCGCCGCCCGAGCCGGCACACGACGAGGATCGACAACGCACCGAACACGCACGCCGAGATCCGCCAGCCGAACGCCGCGCGCGTCCCGCCGTGCGGGTCGTAGCCGAAGATCCACTCGCCGATGCCGATGAGCCACTTGCCGAGCGGCGGGTGTACGACGAACCCGGCGCCCTTCGTCGTCGCGTCGACGATGCAGAGGTTGTCCTTCTGGTGCGCGTGCTCGTAGCCGTAGCGGATGAGCATCTGCGCGTCGCACGAGTAGTACACCTCGTCGAACGCCG
This sequence comes from uncultured Frankiaceae bacterium, assembly GCA_967749945.1. Lineage (GTDB taxonomy): Bacteria > Actinomycetota > Actinomycetes > BP-191 > BP-191 > BP-191. The sequence goes on along the minus strand of CBQZLL010000138.1, from coordinate 5,575 downwards.
CTTTACCGGGGATGGCCAGGTGGTAGAAGCGCAGGAGGAACGCGAACAGCGACACGCCGATCGGCCCGAGCCAGCCGGCCAGGCGGTTGCCGGGGATCGGCCGCCACAGCGGCCGCGCCAGGACCGGCTCGCCGGTCGCCTCGGCCGGAGCCAGTTCGGTCGTCGCCATGCGCGCGAGTATGGCAAGAGCGCCTGACAGGATGGCTACCATGCCGGACGACGCGCCCCCGCGGACCGGGCGGCTCGTCCTCTGCGGCGCCCCCATCGGCAACGTCGGCGACGCCTCGCCACGGCTCGCCGCGACGCTCGCCGAGGCCGACGTCGTCGCGGCCGAGGACACCCGGCGGCTGCTCCGGCTCGCGCGCGACCTCGGCATCCGCGTCGCGCGCGTCGTCTCGTACCACGACGCCAACGAGGCCATCCGCGCGCGCGCGCTGCTCGCCGCGCTGCGCAACGGCGACACGGTCGCGCTGGTCACCGACGCGGGCATGCCCGGCGTCTCCGACCCCGGCTACCGCCTCGTCGCGGCGGCCGCCGCGGAGGGCTACGACGTCACCGTCGTCCCCGGTCCGTCCGCGGTCACCGCCGCCGTCGCGGTGTCGGGCCTGCCGAGCGACCGCTGGTGCATGGAGGGGTTCCTGCCGCGCAAGGCGGGCGAACGCCGCAGCCGCCTCGCCGCGCTCGCGGGGGAGCGCCGCACGCTGGTGTTCTTCGAGGCGCCGCACCGGCTCGGGGCAACACTGGCCGATCTGGCGGGCGCGTTCGGCGACGACCGTCCGGCCGTCGCGTGCCGCGAGCTGACGAAGACGTACGAGGAGGTGCGGCGTGGCACGCTCGGCGACCTGGCCGCGTGGGCGAAGGACGAGGTCCGCGGCGAGCTGACGCTCGTCGTCGGCGGCGCGCCCGACACGCCGAACGACGCGGCGCCGGACGACCTCGCGCGCGAGGTGGCCACCCGCGAGGCCGCGGGCGCGACCCGCAAGGAGGCGATCGCCGACACCGCCCGGGCGCACGGCGTGCCGAAGCGGCTCGTCTACGACGCCGTCGTCCGCCGAATCGATACCGCCACGTGACCCACGACACCGGGCGGTGATCTAACGTCGCCCGCGTGACCCGCGCCCGAGCCGTCGCGCTGCTCGCGGTCGGGTGCGTGCTCGCCGCGCTCGCGGCCGGGTCGGGGCCGTTCCTGATCTCGCGGAGGACGACACCGCCGCTCACCAGGTTGCTGCGCGAGCAGGGCATCCTCGCCCGCCGCCGCGCCCGCGAGCGGGGCGGCGTCCCGACGGGGATCGCGCGCTGGCTCGACGCGGTCGTCGGCTACGTCGTGCTCGCGGTCGCGGTCGCGGTCGCGCTGTACGCCCTGTGGCAGTTCGGCCGCGCGCTGGTTCGCCTCGCCCGGCTGTGGTTGGGCGGCCGCGACGCGGCCGTCGTGACCGCTCCGTACGACCGCGGCGACGAGACGACCGACGACGCGGAGACCGCGTTGCGCCGCCGGGTCCGCGAGGAGCTGACCGCGCTGTCCGCCGACCTCGACACCTGGCCCGAGGCGCGCGAGGCGGTCATCGCCTGCTACGCACGGATGGAACGCGCGCTCGCCGAAGCGGGCTCGCCGCGGCACCCGGACGAGTCGCCGCTGGAGCTCGTCGCGCGGGTGCTGTCCGAGCAGCACGCACCGGAAGCCGACGTACGGCGGCTCACCGCGCTGTTCGCCGAGGCGCGGTTCTCGCGGCACCCGGTGACCGACGACATGCGCGATGCCGCGCGCCGTTCGCTGGACGCCATCGCCGAGTCGCTGGCGGTCGCGCCGTGAGGCCGCGGCAGGCGCGCGGCATCGTCGTCGGGCTCGTTGCGACGTACGTGCTCGTCGTCGTCGCGATCCCCGACAGCCGCGCGCGGCCCGAGCGCCTCCTGCTCATCACGCTCGCGCTGTACGTGGCGTTCCACGCGCGCAAGCGGCTCGGGATCGGCGAACGTCCGGTCGCGGAGCCGCGGCCGCGCGCCTCGGACCGTGACGTGCTGCCGGCCGAGTCCGATGTCCGGCTCGAACAGCTCGACATGGCGTTGGCGCGCGCCGCCCAGTCGGGCGAGCAGTTCGCGCGGGTGACCCGCCCGATGCTGCGACGGCTGGCGGCCGACCGCCTTCGCACGAGCTCGGGCATCGACGTGACCGCGAACCCGGCCGGGGCGCGGCAGCAGATGGGTGAGGACCTATGGGCGATGTTCTCGGTGGATCCCGACGAGGTCGGGCCGGCGCCGGATCCGCAACGACTGCGGGACCTGGTGACGGCGCTGGAACGCCTCTAGCCGAGCCCTTCTCGTTGGTCGGGGCGCGGCGCCGCTGCAACGACGTCCTCGATGCCGTGTCGGCGGTCGTCGTCGGCAAGCGCCCGTCGCTGGAGCTCGTGCTGCTCGGCGTCCTCGCCCGCGGGCACGTGCTGCTCGAGGACAACCCGGGGCTCGGCAAGACGTTGCTGGCACGCTCGTTCGCGCAAGCGCTCGGGCTGGAGTTCCGGCGGATCCAGTTCACGCCGGACCTGCTGCCCTCGGACATCACCGGCTCGTACGTCTACGACCAGCGCGACGGGACGTTCGACTTCCGCAAGGGACCGCTGTTCACCAACGTGCTGCTCGCCGACGAGATCAACCGGACGCCGCCGAAGACGCAGGCCGCGCTGCTCGAAGTGATGCAGGAGTCGCAGGTGACGGTCGAGGGGACGACGTTCCCGATCGCGCCGCCGTTCGCCGTCCTCGCGACGCAGAACCCGATCGAGTACGAGGGCACGTACCCGCTCCCCGAGGCGCAGCTCGACCGTTTCCTCTGCCGGGTCCGGCTCGGCTACCCGAGCCGTGACGAGGAGTGGGAGGTGCTCCGCCAGCGGATCGAACGCCAGGTCGACGAGATCACCGTGCCGACCGTCGTCGGGCACGACGAGGTGCTCGCGCTGCAGGCGAGTGTCGAGCAGGTCGCCGTCGAGGAGACGGTCGGGACGTACATGGTCGATCTCGCCGCCGCGACGCGCAGCAACCCGCAGGTGCTGGTCGGCGCGAGCCCGCGCGGCGCGCTCGCGCTGCTCAAGCTCGCGCGCGGCAAGGCGTTGCTCGACGGCCGTGACTACGTCACGCCCGACGACGTGAAGGCGGTCGCGGTGCCCGCGCTCGGGCACCGCGTGACGCTGCGGCCGGAGATGTGGGTGCGCCGGGTCACCGGCGACGACATCGTCGAGCAAGTACTCGGCACGGTCCCGACCCCGCCGACGGTCGCGCCGCGGTGAACCGGCTCACTCCGCACGCGGGGCGGCTCGCGACGTTCGCCGTCGTGACGCTCCTCGCGGGTGTCGCGGCGGGGCGGATCGAGGTGGTCGCGTTCGGTGTGGCGGCCGTGGCGGTGCTCGGACACGCGTTGCTCAAGCCCGAGCCCGCGCTCACGGTGCGCGTCGGCGTCAGCCGGGACAGGGTCGTCGACGGCGAAGACGTCACGGCCACCGTCTCGGTCTGCGCCGACGGTCCGGTCGACTTCGCGACGGTCGACGTGCTGCTCTCGTCCGGCCTGCGCGTGGTCAGTGGTGCCAGGACGGCGACGGTGGCGCTGCGCGACGGTGAGTGTCGCGACGTGACGATGACGCTGCGCCCGCGGCGCTGGGGCGTCTACGCGGTCGGGCCCGCATACGTGACGTACCACGGCCGCGGCCGGCTCGTCGGCGGCGTCGTCGAAGCACCGGCGGAGACCGTGCGCGTGCTGCCGCGGGCCGATGAGTTCGCGGCGACGACGGCGCATCCGTTCACCCGGGCGCTGACGGGGACGCACGCCGCGCGGGCGGCGGGCGAAGGCATCGAGCCGACCGGCGTACGCGAGTACCGGCCCGGCGACACGATGCGCCGGATCAACTGGCGGGTGACCGCGCGGCACGGCACGCCGTACGTCACGGAGCAACGACCCGAGCGCAACGCCGAAGTGGTGCTGTTCCTCGACACGTTCGTCGAGCGCGGACCCGAGGGCGCGACGACGCTCGACGTCGCGGTACGCGCGGCCGTCGGCATCGCCGAGTACTACCTCGCGTCGATGGACCGGGTCGGCGTCGTCGGCTTCGGCGGGGTCATGCGGTGGCTGATGGCCGACGCCGGACGCGTGCAACACCACCGCGTCGTCGAGCACCTGCTCGGCGCCAGCGTCGTGATGACGTACGCGGCCAAGGACATCTCCGTCATCCCAGCGCGGACGCTGCCGCCGCGCGCGCTCGTCATCGCGTTGTCGCCGTTGCTCGACAGCCGGGCGACGTCCACACTCGCCGACCTGGCCCGCCGCGGCTACGGCCTCGTCGTCGTCGACACGGCGCCGCGACCGTTGCTGCCAGAGGCGACGACGTGGTCGCGCGACCTCGCGCAACGCGTCTTCCTGCTCGAACGCGACGCGCTCGTGCATCGGCTCGGCGAGGTCGGCGTGCCCGTCGTCCCGTGGTCCGGGCCCGGCACGCTCGACGTCGTCCTCGGCGAGGTGTCGCGCCTGCACGCGCGGCCGCGGGCGGCGTTGCGATGAGAGCTGCACCGTGAAAGACGTGGCGCGAGTAGGCGCGGCGCTCCTCGCGCTCACGATCATCGCGCGCGACTTCGCCGTCGCGGGCGACTCCGTCGCGATGCGCGGGGCGACCTACCTGCTCGCGTTCGTCCTCGTCGCCGCGCTGGCGCTGTGGAGCGATGGCGTCGTCACCGTGTCCGCGCTCGGCCTCGTGGGCCACTACGTCGCCGCCCTCGGTTTCGGCCACGTCCAGGTCGACTTCGCCGCGCCGGTCATGGCCGGGCTCGTCGTTGCCTACCTCGACCTCGCGGACCTGGCGATCGCGCTACCCGGCGACCATCGGGTGGACCGCGCGTTCGCGCTCGCCACGCTGCGCCGGGTCGGCACCGTCGTCGGTCTCGGCGCGCTGGCCGGCGCGGTGGCGTTCGGCGTCGCCTCGGTGCGCGTGCCGGGCGGCGTCATCCGCGCGCTCGGCGTCGGCGGTGTCGTGCTCGTCGCGCTGGCCCCGATCTCGCTTGCGCGCTCTCAGTAGGCTGGACCGCATGTCGAGCCGGCACATCCTCACCGCCGTCGCGTGGCCGTACGCGAACGGCCCGCGCCACATCGGCCACGTCGCCGGGTTCGGCGTGCCGAGCGACGTGTTCAGCCGCTACCACCGGATGGCCGGCGACAACGTCCTCATGGTGAGCGGCACCGACGAGCACGGCACGCCGATCCTTGTCCAGGCCGACCAGGAGGGTCTGACGCCGCGCGACGCCGCCGACAAGTACAACCGGCAGATCGCGACCGACCTGCATGGGCTCGGGCTGTCGTACGACCTGTTCACCCGGACGACGACGCGCAACCACTACACCGTCGTCCAGGACCTGTTCCTCGCGCTGTACAAGAGCGGCTACATCGTCGAGCGGCCGCAGCTCTCCGCGATCAGCCCGTCGACGGGCCGGACGCTGCCCGACCGCTACATCGAGGGCACCTGCCCCATCTGCGGGTACGACGGCGCGCGCGGTGACCAGTGCGACAACTGCGGCAACCAGCTCGACCCGCAGGACCTCAAGAACCCGC
>CBQZLL010000137.1:0-8367 GCA_967749945.1 uncultured Frankiaceae bacterium | reverse complement strand
ACGTGCACGACTACTCCGAGGTCGCGTGGCGGGCCTTCGGCAACGTCGACTACGCGCACGACCTGCTGCTCACCACCGGACCCGTCGACCACCTGGATCATGCTGCGTACCAGCAGTTCTGGGGCGGCAAGGCGGGCATCGACGCGACCCGGAAACTGCCCACCGAGGGGTACGCCCGCGACGGCGGCTGGCCACCGGAGATCGTCCAGGACCCCGCGGTCGTCGAGCGCGTCACCGCCCGCTGGCGGGAGCTCGGTCTGTGACGTCCGTCGCCGAACCCCTGGTGCGGCCGGGGCCGGTGCGCGGCTTCCTGCGGCTCGTCGTCATCGAGCACTCGGTGTTCGCGCTGCCGTTCGCGTACATCGCCGCGCTGACCGCGATGCGGCACGACATCGAGTGGCGCGACCTCGCGGCCGTCACCGTCGCGATGGTCGCGGGACGCACGTTCGCGATGGCCGCCAACCGGGTCATCGACCGCGAGCTCGACGCGCGCAACCCGCGCACCGCGCAGCGCGAGCTCGTCACCGGTGCGCTCTCGGTCCGTACCGCGGTGTCCGGCATGGTGGCGTCGATCGCCGTGTTCCTGCTGGCCGCGTGGTACCTCGCCGTCGTCTGCGTGCTCCTCGCACCGGTCGCGCTCGCGCCGCTCGTCGTCTATCCGTACGCCAAGCGGTTCACCTGGCTCTGCCACTACGTCCTCGGCCTCGCGCAGGCCGTCGCGCCGGTCGGCGCGTGGGTCGCGATCCGCGAGACCGCGCACGGGTCCGGCCCGGCGATCTGGCTGGGGCTGGCGGTGGGTACCTGGATAGCGGGTTTCGACCTCATCTACGCCTGCCAGGACATCGCGTCCGACCGGCAGAACGGCGTGTACTCGCTGCCCGCCCGCTTCGGTGCTCGGATCGCGCTCGCAGTGTCGGTGGCGACGCACGTCGCGACGGTCGCGCTGCTGGTGGCGTTCGGCCTCGCGGCGGGGCTCGGTAGCTGGTGGTGGGCGGGTGTCGCGCTGACGGCGGTCGCGCTGGGGTACGAGCACGCGATCGTGTCGGCGACGGACCTGTCGCGGGTCAACCGCGCGTTCTTCACGGTCAACGGCTGGGTGGGGGTCGGGCTGTTCGCCTTCGCGCTCGTGGATCTGTTCGGATGAGGGCCCCGTACGTCGTCGGCGTGAGCGGCGCGAGCGGCACCCCGTACGCGAAGGCCGTGCTGTGCGGGCTGCTCGCCGCGGGCCATCCGGTCGACCTCGTCGTGAGCCGCGCGGCACGGCTGACGTTGCTCGACGAGACGGGGATCACGTGGCACGACACGCCCGAGGACCTGGCGGCGTGGCTGGGGCGCGGCGGCGACGTACGCCATTGGGGTCCGGGCGACCTCGCGGCCGGGCCGAGCAGCGGGTCGTACCCGACGCAGGGGATGGCCGTGGTGCCCGCGAGCACGGCCGCGGTCGCCGGCGTGGCGCAGGGGCTGTCGAAGGATCTGCTACAGCGCGCGGCCGACGTCACGCTCAAGGAACGGCGGCGCCTGGTCGTGGTGCCGCGGGAGACGCCCGTCGCGCGCGGACATCTCGTGTCGCTGCTGGCGCTGCACGACGCGGGGGCGGTCGTGCTGCCGGCCAGTCCGGCGTTCTACGCCGGACCGACCGACGTGCAGCAGCTCGTCGACTTCGTCGCCGGAAGGGTGCTCGACGCGCTGGGCGTCGAGCACGACCTCTACCGACGATGGACGGGCGACCTGGGGGCCGCCCGGCGGAACTGACGCCGCGTCAGACCGCGATGGCCCGAGGCTCGCCGCGCAGCAGCGCGCGGACCTCCGACTCACGGAACCTGCGGTGTCCCCCTGGCGTACGGACGCTGCCAATGCGTCCTGCCACTGCCCAGCGAGTGACGGTCTTGGGGTCGACGCGGAACAGCGTCGCCACCTCGCCAGGCGTCATCAGACGGTCGCGCTCCATGGTGCCCCTCCGAACATTCACCGCCGCGCCCCTACTGCGCGACGTCGTCCCGTCAACGACCAAGTTGGACGTCGGTGACGGGTAGGTGCATAAGTATGCCAGACCGACACGCCTCACATCGAGCCTCAAAAGTCCCAAACCAGACAACGGCTTGATAACGCCGCAGCGGCCGGATCCTCGCGCGGGGTTTGCGTCGGCCCCTGTCAGCGCGCGGTGAGGCGGCGGAAGAGCGTGCGCAGCGCGCTGGGCCGGCCGTAGCCGCGGCCTTCGTTGGCGTGCGCGTAGTCGTGCTGAAGCTCGTTGAAGCGCGACTCGAAGAGGTCCTGGTACACCATGACGGTTCCTTCCCTGGGAGCCTTGACGGCTCGTCCTTACAAAACGAGACTCTACACCACAAGAACCGAAGAAAGCAAGGTGAACGATGTCATCAGCCGACGATTCACCCCCCAGGAGCCACCATCGGCCGAACGTCGATCAGGTCGACCGGGCGCTCATCGCGGCGCTGCGGGCCCACGCGCGGGCCACGTTCGCCGAACTCGCGCGGGTCGTCGGCCTCTCCGCGCCCGCGGTCCACGAGCGGGTCCGCCGGCTCGAGACGACCGGGATCATCACCGGCTACCACGCGGCCGTAGCGCCCGCGGCGCTCGGTCTCGGCGTGAGCGCGCTCGTCGGCATCCTCCAGTCCGACGGGGCCGAGCAGGACGACCTCGCGGCCCGGCTCGCCGAGGTGCCCGTCATCGAGGACTGCTGGTTCGTCGCGGGCGAGGAGGCGTTCGTCGTCAAGGTGCGGGTGCCCGACGTCGACGCGCTCGAGCACACCCTCGGCGTCCTCCGGCGCATCCCCGGCGTGGCCAGGACCCGGACGACGGTCGTGCTGTCGACCCGGTGGGAGGGTCGCGTCCAGTTCCCGGGCTAACCCGTCGGGCGGCGGTGACTACGACGGAAATGACCCCATCGCGTCATGGACCAAAACGGGCACATCGCGAAGCCTTGCCCAAGTCCTCCAAACAGTCGTCAACGTGACAGGGGGCGCGCGATGCGTCTGTACCGTCCGACCCTGCTCGCCGGTCTCGCACTCGGGGCGATCCTGCCGGTCACCGCTGCCTCTGCCGGTGTCGCCGCCGCTGGCAGCGCCACGTCCACCGCCACCCTTGCCACCGTGTCCGTCGGCTCGCTCACCGCGGGCGCGACGACGCTGACCGGGCACACCGTGTCCATCGGCACGCTGGCGGCCGGCGCGCAGACGCTGTCGCCGTCGACGGCGCCGTCCGTGACGTTCACGCCGCTCACCGTTGACGGCGCGGCGCCGGCCGGCACGGTCACCGTGACACCTGCCAACAGCCCGCAGACGGTGGGCGCGGTCTCGACGGGGGCGCTGCCCCTGAACGTCCTCTCCGCGACCAGCCCGTCGGCGACGTTGACCGCGAGCACGACGACCGCGGCGCGCAACGCGTCGCTCACGACGTCGCTCGGGTCGGCGCACATCCTCGGGCTGCCGGTCACGCTGGCGGGCAGCCTCAGCGTGGGCTCGGTCACCGACGCCACACACGCGCAGGCCGGCAAGTCGCTGGCGATCACGAACGTCTCGTTGCCGAACCTCGCCGACCTCCTCGCCGCGCTCGGCCTCGACCTCACCAAGCTGCCCGCCGCGACGTTGAACGGCCTCATCACGCAGTTGCCCGTCACGGTCAGCGGCGCGGAGCAGACGGCCATCGACGCCGCGAACACCGCCATCGACACCGCGCAGCAGACCTACGACGACGCGCAGACCGACGTGACGAACGCCGAGGCCGACCTCGCGACGAAGACCGCCGATCTCGACGCGGCGCTCGCGGGCGCGACGCTGCCCGTCGGCGTGACGGGTCCGCTCGACCACACCTCGTGGGACGCCCTGACCCCGGTCGAGCAGGCTGCCGTCGAGGCGCTCAACCCCGGTCTCGCGGCCACCGCGGCCGCGTACGACGCCGCGAAGACCGCGCTCACCGACGCGAACACCGCGCTCGCGGCGGCCGCGACCGCGCTCGCCGACGCGATCGCGACGCTCGGCGGACTCGTCGACCAGGTGCTTGCGGGGACGCCGCTCGTGACGATCGGCGCGGTGGACGTGTCGACGAAGGCGTTCGTCGGGTCGACCAAGACCGCCACGGTCACCGGCTCCATCAGCGGTGTCGAGGTGCTCGGCCAGGACGTCCTCGCGGCGGTCACGGGCAGCAGCACGCTCGACGCGGCGAAGCTCGTCGGCAGCCTTGCCTCGCAGGTGAACTCCGCGATCAGCTCGCTGACCGCGACGTTGAGCAACGTGCTGTCGAGCGCGACCGGCGCGACCGGGCTCGTCGTCCCGGCACCGTCGATCAAGCTCCTGGTGAAGCAGGCGACGACGGGGACGGACGGCGCGTTCGGACTTGCCGACGCGACCGTGACCGCCGTCGAGGTGAGCATGGGTTCGGTGACGTTGCCGACGGCGTACGCGCTCGACACCGCCACCGACCTCGCCGGCATCGCCCCGATCTCGACCGGCTTCATGACCTCGCCGCTCGCGGTAAAGATCGCCACGCTCGTTGAGGCGGCGCGCTACCGCAAGGCGGACTCCGGCGGCAGCCTGCCGGCGACGGGTCTCCCCGCGGGTCTCGGGATCGTCGCGCTCACCGGTACCGGGCTGGCGCTCGTCGCCCGCCGCCGGCTGCGGGCCGACCAGGGCTAGCCCCCGCAAGCACGGCTCGGGCCCCGCGGCATTCCTACTGGGAGGGGAGCCGCGGGGCCCGAGTCGAATCCCCGTAAAGTGGCGGCCATGGATGCGGGACTCCAGCGCGAGCTGGCAGCGAAGGTGCTGGCCGGCGAGCGGCTCACGTACGACGACGGCATCGCGCTCTACGAGACCGACGACCTGATGTGGCTCGGCTCGCTCGCGCACGAGGTGCGGACGCGACGCCACGGTGACCGGGTGATGTTCAACGTCAACCGGCACCTCAACCTGACGAACGTCTGCGTCGCGTCCTGCGCGTACTGCTCGTTCCAGCGCAAGCCCGGGGAGAAGGACGCGTACACGATGCGCGTCGAGGAGGCCGTCCGCCTCGCCTCGACGATGCGCGGCGAGGGCCTCACCGAGCTGCACATCGTCAACGGCCTGCACCCGACGTTGCCGTGGCGGTACTACCCGCGGGTGCTGCGCGAGCTGAAGGCGGCGTTGCCGGACGTCGCGCTGAAATGCTTCACCGCCACCGAGATCCACTTCTTCGAGAAGCTCTCGGGGATGCCCGCGTCGGAGGTCCTGGACGAGCTGATCGACGCGGGGCTCGAGTCGCTGACCGGCGGCGGCGCGGAGATCTTCGACTGGGAGATCCGGCAGCAGATCGTCGACCACGAGACCCACTGGGCGGACTGGTCGCGGATCCACCGCATCGCCCACGGCAAGGGCCTGAAGACGCCGTGCACCATGCTCTACGGCCACATCGAGGAGCCGCGGCACCGGGTCGACCACGTGCTCCGGCTGCGCGAGCTGCAGGACGAGACCGGCGGCTTCGTGGTCTTCATCCCGCTGCGGTACCAGCACGACCGCGACCTCGACCCGCGCAACCGGCTGCAGTCGCGTACGACGATGGCATCCGGCGCTGAGGCGTTGCGGACGTTCGCGGTGTCGCGGCTGCTGTTCGACAACGTGCCGCACGTGAAGAACTTCTGGGTCATGCACGGGCTGTCGACGGCGGCGCTCTCGCTGTCGTTCGGGGCCGACGACCTCGACGGGTCGGTCGTCGAGTACAAGATCACGCACGACGCCGACCGCTTCGGTACGCCGGACAAGATGACCCGCGAGGACCTGCTGACCGTGATCCGTGACGCGGGCTTCACGCCAGTCGAGCGGAACACCCGCTACGAGGTCATCCGTGAGTACGACGGGCCCGTTCCGCTGGCCGAACGCCGGGCAGCGCCGCAGCCGATCTGGGCGTAGCGGCGAGGAAACTGTTCAGCACGCCCGCGAAGCGCACCGGCTCGTCGACGTGCGGGAAGTGCCCGGCCTGCTCGAACACCTCGACCTGCGCCGACGGGACGAGCTCCGCGACGCGGTGCGCGTGCGCGACGGGGATGAACGAGTCCCGCCCGCCCCAGACGACGAGGAGCGGCAGGTCGTGCGCGAGATAGAGCCGGTCGGTCGCGTCGACCCGCTGGCCGCGGACGTCGATGACGCTGCGCGCGGTGTGGACGAACGCCGCCCGCGCCTCGGTGTCGACGAGCGAGCCGTAGCCGCGGGCGACCTCGCGCAACGACGGTGACGCGGGCAGCGGCAGCCGGGCGAGGACCGACCCGACGGACCGCAGGCCGTCGAGGATCCGGCGGTGCGCGATCACCGGCAGCACGAACTCGGCGCCGGGCAGCGTCACCGCGCGGAGGAACGGCGTGACCTCGCGGCCGAGCCCGCCGCTCGACACGAGGACGAGGCGTTCGCAGCGCTCCGGGAACTGGTACGCGAACTGCATCGCGACGCCGCCGCCGAGCGAGTGGCCGACGACGGTCGCGGCGTCGTACCCGAGCGCGGTGAGCAGGTCGCGGACGCCGCTCGCGTACGCACCGAGCGAGTAGTCGCCGCGCGGCTTTGCCGACTCGCCATGGCCGAGCAGGTCGGGCGCGATGACGTGCGCGCGCTCGGCGAGCCGCGGGACGACGGCGTCCCAGGTGCGGCTGCTGCCGGCGATGCCGTGCAGCAGCACGACGAGCGGACCCGCGCCCGCCTCGGTGTACGTCACCCGGTGGCCGTGCAGCGCGATCTCGCGGCGGTCCATCGCCCTACCGTAGCCGGACAAACCAAGTCCTCACCCGCGGGTGACTCAACGCGGAGGGTGTCCGTACCGAAGATCTAGGCATGCGCCTTCGCCTCGCCCTCGCCTGCCTCGCCGTCCCCGCCGCCACGCCGGTCCTCGTCGCCGCTCCGGCGCACGCGACCGCGTGCGTGACAGCGACCAGGACGGTCACCGGTCTGCTCGGCGGGCAGGACGGCCGCTACGTCGACGCACTGCTCGGCTTCGACCTCAAGGACAGCAGCGGCCGCCACATCGACGCGCGGCCGGGGTCCTCGACGTTCGGCTGCGCGGGCATGCACGGCTACGGCGTGACGGTCCGGATCAACAGCACCCTCCCCGCGACCGGCTCCACGACGACCGGCACGAAGGCCTGGAGCGTCAAGGTCCCGGTCAACGTCACGTCGGCGCACATCGAGGTCTACCCGCGGGCCGCAGGCTACGGCGGCACGGACGAGAGCCGGTACGGTCACGCGCTGCGCCGCAGCGTCCCGATCCCGTACAACAAGACGGTCCTCATCCGGCTCCCGCTGATCTGCTCACTGGGCGGCACCACCGGGCGGATCAACGGCTGGGTGTCGAAGAACGGCGTGCGCGTCAAGGCCGACCGGGTCGCCGCGTGGTCGCTCGCGACGGACAACAACGGCGCCAACCCGATCCTCGGCTGGAACATCGGCACCGCGGCGACGAACGGCTACTACCAGATCCCGAACCTCGCGAGCGGCCAGGCGTACACCGTGCAGATCTGGAAGGACGGCGTGCTGCGGCAGAAGTACGGCGTCTACGTCAACGCCTGCAGGGGCACCTACCTCGGCGCGGCCTTCTAGACCCGGTCGTACTGCACGACCGCCAGGCTCAGCCACGCTGCTTTCGCGTCGGGCGAGAGCACCGCCTCGACCCGGGCGTCGCGCGGGGTCCGGTCGGGCAGCCACGACGAGTCGCCCAGCCCGGCCTGCGTCGTCGTCATCGTGGCGCCTGTGGTCGTGACGCCGTTGTGTGCGCCGCACGCCTTCTTTCGCCGGGCGAGGCAGACCGTCAGCCGCAGATCGGTCGTGAACGCGCCCGGACCGTACTGCCCGATGACGAACGTCCTGGTACGCGTCGTCGCGCCGACCGGGTGACGTAGCGCGAGCGACGTCCGGCCCGAGTCGACGGCGGCGTTGGCGACGGAGAACGTCTCCTTGACCGGCATCGTGGTGCGGACCGTCAGGCCCCGGCCGGTCGTGAGCGGCAGGCGGATCTCGGCGGTCGCGTCGGCGAGCAGGTAGACCCGGTAGCGCCCCGGCGGCAACGTCACGAGCCCCGCCTCGAACACCGTCGGCGTCCGGACCGCCTCCCCCTCGTGAGAAGCGTACTCACTGAGGACTTTCGCCTTCACGAGCGGCAGCCCCAGCGGCGAGCCGATCGTCACGAACTGAACCACCCCGAAGTCGGGGTGCCTCTGCCTCATGGTCCGGAGGACATCGTAGGCAATGATGGTCCCCATGGGTATCACCAGCTTTTAACGAGCCGCGGAGCAGACTTATGCACCGCAGTGGCCCGTATGCACCGCGTTGGTACGTGCGTTTTACGGGGGGAGAGCCGCAATGGCGCCACCGTTCGCGCTCTCGAAGTCCTCAGCAGGCCGGA
>CBQZLL010000136.1:0-8373 GCA_967749945.1 uncultured Frankiaceae bacterium | reverse complement strand
GAACTGGCCCGAGTCGAGGGCCGAACGCATCGCCGCCACGAGGTCAAGGTCGTACGCCGTCATTCGCGGCCTCCCCGTGAGCCTGTAGCGCGGAGTGTGACCCTTTCCGGGCCTTTCCGTCACCCTCCTGAGTGACTAGTGCGTCTCCGGAGGGGTACCAGGCGACCCTCGGGTCCCTCCGGAACCACGAGAGCTGCCGCCGCGCGAACCGCCGGGTCGCGCGCTTGGTGTCCGCGCGCGCGGACTCCTCGGTGCGCTCCCCCGCGAGGTACGCGAGCACCTGCTGGTAGCCGAGCGCGCGGCGTGCGGTGACGCCCTCGCGCAAGCCCTGCCCGTCCAGTGTGCGGACCTCGTCGACCAGGCCCTGCTCCCACATGACGTCGACCCGGCGGTCGATCCGTTCGTCGAGCGTCGCGAAGTCGGGATCGATGCCGACATAGCGGACGTCGTACGCCGACGCGTACGTCGTCATGCCCGGCCGCGCCGAGAACGGCTTCCCGGTCAGCTCGATGACTTCGAGCGCGCGGACGACGCGACGACCGTTCGTCGGCAGGATCGCCTGTGCCGCAACGGGGTCAGCCGCACGCAGCCGTTCGTGCAACGCCGCGGCACCGTGCGACTCGAGGTCGGCCTCCAGCCGCTCGCGGATCGCCCGGTCCGTCCCCGGGAAGTCGATGTCGTCGAGCGCGCCGCGCACGTACAGGCCGCTGCCGCCCACAACGACGGCGACGTCGAGCCGATCGATGACCGCCCGCGCCAGCTCCCGGTACGTCACGACACTCGCGGTCTGCCGGACGTCCCAAACGTCGAGCAGGTGGTGCGGGATGCCGCGGCGTTCGGCCACCGTGAGCTTCGCCGTGCCGATGTCCATGCCCCGGTAGAGCTGCATCGAGTCGGCGTTGACGACCTCGCCGGCGAACGCCTCCGCGAGCCGCAGCGCCGCCTCCGACTTGCCCGCGGCGGTCGGCCCGACGACGGCGACGACGTCAGGCACGCGACCACGTCGCGACGAAATAGCCGACGCCGTACGGCGCCGCGTCGTACGTCAGGTCGCCCCGCCACGTCCCCCCACGCGCCGCGCCCGCGAGCACCTGCCACGCGGCCAGGCCGGCGACCAGCAACTCGTCCGCGAGGGACGCGTCGAGGGCGAGCAGCGCCGCTGGGTCCGCATCACGGAGAGCGGTCGCGACGACGGCGTCGTACCGTGCCGCGCGCGGGTCGAGGTACCCCGGCGCGGCGGCGCTGCGGCGCGCGGACCCGTCGCCCATCACGAGCAGCGCCAGGTCGTCGTCCGCCACGAGTGACGCGCCATCGGCCGGCGCGAGCACCGTCCGCGCGCCCGGTAGCAACGACGCGCCGATCTCCAGCGCCTGCGCGGACCCGCCGACGACGACCGTCTCGTACGGCGCCACCGTCGCCACCGCCGCGCGGCAGGCCGCGCGCAGGTCGTCGGTCTCGGGTGCCGCGCCCGCCGCCACCTCGGGCACGAGCAGCGGAGGGTGCGGGCAGACGGCGGCGGCGAGCAACACAACGCGATCCTCCCGTACAGCCGGGTACGGTTGTCGGCGTGGCAGACGCGACGCAGTGGGGCCGGGTTGCCGAGGACGGCACCGTGTACGTCCGCACCGCCGAGGGGGAGCGCGCGGTCGGCTCGTGGCAGGCGGGCGACCCCGAAGCTGGCCTCGCGCACTACCTGCGCCGCTACGACGACCTCGCAACCGAGATCGAGCTGGTCGAGGCCCGGTTGGCCAGCGGCGCGGGTCACCCGTCGCAGACCGTCGCGAGCCTGCATCGGCTGCGCGACTCCCTCGACACTGCGGCCGTCGTCGGCGACCTCGACGCGCTGCGTGCGCGGATCGACGCCGCGACCGCGAAAGCGAAGGCTAAGCAGGCCGAGGAGCAGGTCGCGCGCGCGACCGCGGCGGCCGCCGTACTCGACTCACGCCGTGCGCTCGCCGAGGAGGCCGAACGCGTCGGCGCGTCGTCGGAGTGGAAGGCGTCGGGCGACCGGCTCCGCGCGATCGTCGAGGAGTGGAAGGCGCTGCCGCCCGGCACCAAGTCGGCGAAGCCCACCGAGGCCGAGCTCTGGCACCGGATCTCGGTGGCGCGGCGCGCGTTCGACAAGCGACGCGACACGCACTTCGCTGCGTTGGAGACGCAACGCGGCGCGTCGAAGGAACGCAAGGAAGCGCTGATCCGCGAGGCCGAGAAGCTCTCCGAGTCGGCGGAGTGGACGCCGACGACTGCTCGCTTCAAGGAGCTCATGGCGGAGTGGAAGGCCACCGGCCGCGCGCCGCGCAGTGTCGACGACGAGCTGTGGACCCGGTTCAAGGCCGCGCAGGACGCGTTCTTCACCCGCCGGTCCGCGCACTACGCGGAGAAGGACGCGGAGACCGCGGGCAACGTCGCTGCGCGCGACGCACTTCTTGCCGAGGCGGAGTCGTTGGAGCCGGACCGCGACCTCGCGGGCGCGCGGGCGCGGCTCGCCGACATCCAGGACCGCTGGGAGAAGACCGGACGCGTCCCGCGCGAGGTCGAGGCCCGGCTCGACGCGCGACTCGCCGCCGTCGAACGCCGCTTGCGCGACGTCGACGAGTCCCGGCGCGGCGCCGAGCGCGCCGCGCCGCCGAACCCGCTCGTCGTCCGCCTCAAGGAGTCGCTCGAACAGCTCGAGAAGCGCGCCGCGCGCGCCCGCGCGGCCGGCGACGAAAGCGCCGCTGCTGCCGCGGACGCCGAGGCCGCGACGAAGCGCGAGTGGCTTGCCCAGGCCGAGCAGTCGCTGCCGCGCTAGGCCGGGAACCGAGCGCGTCCCACCGCGCGACGTCCTCGGCCGGGACCGGCGCCGTCATCGGCGACCGTCATGCGGGCGCGCCGACCGTCGGCATCCCGAGCATCGTGCCGCGCGCCGGCGCGGCAACCGCGGCGGCCCACGCGTCACCCGCGCGGGTCTCCCGGTGGCTGAGCGGGGGACCCTCCGCGAGCAGGTGATGCGGCGCGGCGTACGTCACGGCGACGTCGACGACATCGCCGGGCCGGATGCGCGCGTCGCCGAGGAAGTGGACGAGCCGGTTGTCGCGCGCGCGGCCTGTCATCCGTCCGGTGCCCGCGTCCTTGCGGCCCTCGCCGGTCGCGACGAGGAGCTCGGCGCGGGTCCCGACGACGCGCTTGTTCTCGGCCCAGGAGACGTCCTCCTGCGCTGCGACGAGCCGGTCGTACCGTTCCTGCACGACGTCCTTCGGCACCTGCGCGTCCATCGTCGCGGCGGGCGTCCCGGGACGCGCTGAGTACTGGAAGGTGAACGCGCTCGCGAACCTCGCCTCGCGGACTACGTGCAGCGTCTCGGCGAAGTCGTCCTCGTTCTCGCCCGGGAACCCCACGATGACGTCCGTCGTGATCGCGGCGTCCGGGATCGCCGCGCGGACCCGCTCGACGATGCCGAGGAAGCGCTCCTGCCGGTACGACCGCTGCATCCGCTTCAGCACCGCGTCGCTCCCCGACTGCAGGGGCATGTGCAGGTGCGGCATGACGTTCGGCGTCTCGGCCATCGCCGCGATGACGTCGTCGGTGAAGTCCTTCGGGTGCGGGCTGGTGAAGCGCACGCGCTCCAGGCCCTCGACGTCGCCGCAGGCGCGAAGCAGTGCGGCAAACGCGCCCCGATCGCCGAGGTCGGAGCCGTACGAGTTGACGTTCTGCCCGAGCAACGTGACCTCCAGCACGCCCTCGGCGACGAGCGCGCGCACCTCCGCGAGGACGTCGGTGGCCGGGCGGTTGCGTTCCTTGCCCCGCAGCGACGGGACGATGCAGAACGTGCACGTGTTGTTGCACCCGACCGAGATGGAGACCCAGCCCGCGTAGTGCGACTCGCGTCGCGTCGGCAGCGTGGACGGGAACGTCTCCAGCGCTTCGAGGATCTCGACCTGCGCCGCGGCGTTGTGCCGCGCGCGGTCGAGCAGCGCGGGCAGCGAGCCGATGTTGTGGGTGCCGAACACGACGTCCACCCACGGCGCCCGCTGCGTGACGATCCCGCGGTCCTTCTGCGCCAGGCAGCCGCCGACGGCAATCTGCATGCCCGGGTGCGCCTTCTTCACCGGCAGCAGGTGCCCGAGGTTGCCGTAGAGGCGGTTGTCGGCGTTCTCCCGAACAGCGCAGGTGTTGAACACCACGACATCGGCCTGCGTGCCCTCCGGCGCGCGAACGTAGCCCGACTCTTCGAGCAAGCCGGCCAGGCGCTCGGAGTCGTGCTCGTTCATCTGGCAGCCGTACGTCACGACCGCGTAGGTGCGGGAATCCACGACGCACCAGGGTAGACGGTCGTAGTCTCGCCGCGTTGATCGTCCACTCGAACCAGGGAGCCGCGATGGAGGACGAAAGCTTGGTCGTGACGTGGCGGCGGTTGCTGACGTGGGCGGCGTGGGCGGCCGTCATCGAGTACGTCGCGGTCTCGGTGATCGCCCAGGAGGTCATCCCACCGGTCATCGTCATCGGCGTCGTCATCGCGGTCGGCGCGTTCCTGCTACGCCGGCCGGGCAATGCGGGCGTCATCGTCACGCTGGTCGGCCTCGCGCTGTTCTTCCTCAGCAACCTCGCCTTCGCGCTCGGCGACTTGAGCGAGTACCGGTCGTTCCCGTCGTTCACGATCGCGTCGGCGGCGTTCGTCAGCGGCGCGGTCGGCCTCGTCGCGGCGATCGCGACGTTACGCCGCGACGGCGAGTCCCACGTCGCGCGGACCATCACGCTCGGTGCAACGGCCGCGATCGTGGGCCTGCTCGCGGTCAACGCCATCGGGACCATCGCCTATGACGACGCGAAAACCCACTTCGGCGACATCGTGCTCACGGCCGACGACATCACGTTCTCGACGACGCAGATCTCCACGAAGGCTGGGCCGGTGTCGTTCTTCGTCAAGAACAAGGACGCCGTACTGCACAACCTGCACGTCAAAGGCGTCGGCACGCTGAGCCTGCCCGCTGGTCACTCGGCGCGGAAGACGTTCACGATCGTGGCGGGGACGTACGAGTACGTCTGCGACTACCACGCCGACGACATGAAGGGGACGTTGACGGTCACTTAGTCCTCGACGACGTCGGTCTCCGGGAGGGGGCCGAAATGGTTGAGGACCGGCAGGTACGGCGTCGGGTCGCCTGACCAGTCGTACGCGAGCACCTGCGCCCGGCTCCTGCGTCCCGCGAGCGCGCGGAAGAACTCGAACGAGTCCGGCGCTCGTACCGTCACCGCGGGGTCGTCGCCCGCGTCGAAGGACCAGTCGTCCGACGCCAGCCGCAAGCCCGGGATACCGCGTTCGGCGAGGACCTTGGCGAGCGTCACCGCGTAGCCCTTGCGAGCGACCACGTACGCCTCGCTGTCGCGCGCGCCCGGCCGGCGCAGCGCGCCGCGGATGTCGTGCTCGTGGGTGACGAGGTCGATGGTCAGCGTGCGCGAATACCCCTTCGGCGCGTCGTCGAGGCCCGGCTCGAACGTCGTCGCGTACTTGGCCCACTCGTCGAGGACGTCGGTGAGCGGCGTATCCCGCCGCTGCTCCACCTGGGTCTGCGTCCAGGAGTCGGTCGCGACGCCGTCGAGGTTGCCGGAGACGACGTCGGCGACGATGCCGGTCGCGTGCGCCACGATGTCGTGGACAGTCCAACCGGGGCAGCCGGGGACCGGCGTTCGCGCCTCACCCTCGGGCAGGTCACGGACGAGGTCGGAAATCCGCAAACGGACGTCGGCATAGAGCTCGGCAGGGGTCATGTCCCGGACTCTACGACCCCGGACTTGTCACACCCCCCTCGTAGCGTGCCGGCCTATGACACGAGTGGTGAGTCCGACGTAGCGGACCTGGTCACGACCACGCGCACCGGCGGCGGCGTGACCACGGGATTCCGGCGGTGCGCGGCGCGACCCCGCGTCGCGGCCGTCAGGATGTCACCGCGATCCAGCGGGCAGCGGACCCGCCCGGGCGCGGAGCCGTCCCCGCGCCTTACTTCGCGTATTCGGTCGCTCGCGACTCCCGGACGACCGTGACGCGGATCTGGCCCGGGTAGGTCAGTTCTTCCTCGACCTGCTTGGCGATGTCACGGGCGATGACTTGCGCCTGGATGTCGTCGACCTGGTCGGGGAGAACCATGACGCGGATCTCGCGGCCCGCCTGCATCGCGAAGACCTTCTCGACGCCCGGCTTCGACGTGGCGATCTCCTCGAGGCGTTCGAGCCGCTTCACGTACGACTCGAGCGACTCTCGTCGCGCGCCCGGCCGGCCGCCGCTGATCGCGTCGGCGCTCTGGGTGAGAACGGCTTCGACGGTGCGCTGCTCGACCTCGCCGTGGTGAGCCTCGATGGCATGCGCGACGTCCTCGCTCTCGCCGTACTTCCGCGCGATCTCGGCGCCGATGAGCGCGTGGCTGCCCTCGACCTCGTGGGTCAGTGCCTTGCCGAGGTCGTGCAGCACGGTGCACCGCTTGACGAGCGGGATGTCGAGCTTGAGCTCGGCCGCCATCACGCCGGCGATGTGGGCTGCCTCGACGAGGTGGCGGAGGACGTTCTGGCCGTACGACGTCCGGTACCGCAACCGCCCGAGCAGGGTGACCAGCTCCGGATGCAAATCGGTGATGCCGACCTCGAGCATCGCGTCCTCGCCGGCCCGGACGACGAGCTGTTCGACCTCCACCTTGCTCCGCTCGTACATCTCCTCGATGCGCTGCGGGTGGATGCGGCCATCGAGGACGAGCTTGTCGAGGGTGAGCCGGCCGATCTCGCGGCGGACCGGATCGAAGCAGGAGAGGAGCACCGCCTCGGGCGTGTCGTCGATGATGAGGTTGACGCCGGTGATCGACTCGTACGCCCGGATGTTGCGACCCTCGCGGCCGATGATCCGGCCCTTCATGTCGTCGCTTGGCAGGTGTAGGACGCTGACGACCGACTCGGCCGTCTGGTCGCTCGCCACTCGCTGGATCGCCAGGGTGACGATCTTGCGCGCGCGTTCCTCGCCGGTGGCCTTCGCGTCGTTCTCGATGTCGCGGACGACGACCATGGCATCGCGCTTGGCCTGGTTCTCGATGCTGGCGACGAGCTCGGCCTTCGCCTCGGCCGCGGTGAGGCCGGCGGCGCGTTCGAGGACGAGTCGCCGCTCCTCCTCCATGTCCCTGAGCTCGTCGCGGCGGTGGGCCACTTCGGCCTCGGCCTCGGCGATGGCGTGGTCGCGCGCCTCGACCCGCCGTTGCTCGGCATCGAGGCGCTCCTCGCGTTCGCCGATCCGGAGCTCGCGCTCGTTGATGCGGACCTCGCGCCGGTCCAGCTCGGCGCGGATCGTCCTGGTCTCGGTGTCCGCCGCCGCGCGGGCATCGGCGGCGGCCGAGGTGGCGGCCGACGCCGCGGCGCTCGCCGCGCTCACGGTGGCCGCCTCGGTCTCTCGGCGGAGCGTCGCGGCGGCAGCCTCGGCCGCGGCCCGGACCGCGCCCGCGTCGGCCTCGGCCTGGGCGAGCAGCGCCGCGGCCGCGCGCCGCGTCTCCTCGACGTCGCCCTTGGTCCCCGTGTGCCCCGTGCCGCCCGGACCGCCGATCCGGCTCCGCAGGACGACGAACGCGACGGCCACACCGATCACGACCCCGCCGACGATGCCCAGGACCAAGCCCACGGCGTCGCTCCTCTCGACCGGCAGAGCCCGTACGGCGGCAGCGCGCCGCGCACGGCGGAACGGTGAGGAGACCGCACCGCGAGCGGGACGGTCCTGGGCGCACCCGGCTCGGTAGGGGACGCGAACTCGAGAAGTCGGCGGTCAGTCGCCGGTTGGCTGGCAGGTCATGCAGTCGGTCGTGCTATCGGAAACCGCGCGAACGCGGAGAGGTCAACTCACCTGTCCGGACGCTAGGCGTCGTGATCTTGGCGGTCAAGCCGACGCCCGCGAGATACGCCCTCAACACCGCATCCTCAACACCGCATCGGCGCGCGGAAGGGACGGCGCCCGGGCGGATCCACAGACCTCACCCGTCCCGAGGCGTCAGGTGTCGAGGTCGACCCCCGCCCCTCCGTCCGCGCCGAACACCCCGAGCGCCTCGCGGACGACGCCGTACGCCAGTCCGCCGCCGTAGCCCTTGCGGGCGAGCATCCCGACGAGCCGCGTCACCTGGCGGTCGTGGTCGAGCCCCCGCAAACTGGGCAGCTTGCGGGCTACGAGCTCGGCGGCGCGCGCGCGTTCGGCCTCGTCGGTCACCGCCTCGAGCGCCTCCCGCATGTCGTCGTCGCGGACGCCCTTCCGGCGTAGCTCGGTGGCGAGCGCCCGGCGGGACAGCCCGCGGGTACGGCGTTGCCGTTCGACCCACGAGGCCGCGAACGCCGTGTCGTCGACCAAGCCGACCTCGTCGAACCGCCCCAGCACCG
>CBQZLL010000135.1:0-8373 GCA_967749945.1 uncultured Frankiaceae bacterium | reverse complement strand
GTTGAAGCCGTCGGCCTGCATGTCCTGGATGAGCTCGAGCCGGGCGACATGGTCGGCGTCGTAGTAGCCGGTACGGCCGCGCACCTCGGGGGGCGGGAGCATCCCGCGGGCCTGGTGGGCACGGACGTTCCTGACGGTCATGCCGACGCGCTGAGCGAGCTCGTCGATCGTCATCGACGACCGCTCTGTGACCACGATCACACCGTACCGTCCATTGATGTGACATCAAATGATGTCACATACTCGGGAGTCATGACGACGACCACGCTGCCCGCGACGTTCGCGCCGATCGGCGAGCACCTCCCGCTGCCGCGTCTCGACGAGACCCCCGCCGCCGCGCTACGGCGTATCAGGGAGCAGGCGCCGGCGTTCCGGGAGTGGTTCCGCTCGACCGGGACGCTCACCGGCGTTGCGACCCGCGGACTCGTGACGCTCCCCTACCCGCGGCAGTTCGCGCTGTGGGAGGCGTGCACCGCGCGGACCAAGTACGTCTGGATGACCAACCGGATGTTCGTCCTCCAATGGCGCGAGGGCGACCGCACCCGGACCCTCGTCGCCGAGCCGAGTGACTATGACCTCGGCATCGGGACGCCGTACCTGCGCCACGCCGTGGACCGCCTCCCGATGAGCGAGGAGCGCGCGCTCAAGTTGCTGTTCGTCCGCCACCCGCGCGTGACCGAGCACCTCGCCGCGCTCGGCATCCGGCCCAAGGACGTCGACTACCTCGTCTTCGACCACTTGCACACGCAGGACATCCGGCGGCTCGTCGGGACGACGACGCCGCAACCCGACCTCGGCTACACCGACACTCCGGTGCCCGCGACGTTCCCCAACGCGAAGCTCGTCGTGCAGCGCATCGAGCTCGACCACGTCCGCGACGCGCACCCGTTCCAGGCGCGTTTCCACCAGTCGTGGACGTACGCCGACATCGACGAGTCGCGGCTGCTCGTCGTCGACGGCTCGGTCCTCGTCGCGCCTGGGCTCGCGTTGCTGCGGACGCCGGGCCACACCCTCGGCAACCAGACGATCGTCATGAACGCGCCGGGCCGTGGCGTCATGACGAGCAGCGAGAACGGCGTCGCCGTCGAGGCGTACGCCCCGCGTCACTCGAAGCTCCCCGGGGTGGCCGCGTTCGCGAAGCGCTGGGGCTACGACGTCATCCTCAACTTCAACACGCCCGAGTGGGCGTCGTGGCAGTACAACTCGATGGTCGCCGAGTCGCTCATCGCCGACCCGATCCCCGGTGCCGAGCACTTCCCGCAGGTGGTCCCGAGCAGCGAGCTCGCCAAGCACCGGCTCGCGCCGCGGATCACGCCGACGTACGCCCACGGCGACCTCACACTCGGCACGGTGACCGGGTGAACCCGCTGGCGGAGAGCGGGGTCCACACGATCGCCGGCTACGGCACCAACTGGCTGTACCTGTTCGTCCCGCTGCTCGGCGCGCTCGCCCTCGCGACCCTCGCGGCACGGCGCGGCATCGCCCCCGCGAACGCGCAACGCGGCACGCGCACGCTGCTGCGCTTCGCCGACGGGATGTCGCGGGCGACCGGACTCCCGGCGTACGCCGCGGCCGGCGTCACGACCTGCATGGCGTTCCTGCTCGTCGCCTCACTCGGCTTCTACTGGGACGTCGCGTGGCACGTCGACTACGGCCGCGACAACCTGCTGTTCACCCCCGCGCACACCGCGATCATCGTCGGCCTCAACGGCCTGCTGGTCGCGGCCGCGGTGACGACGCTCGTCGCGACGTGGACCCGCGCGGACGTCGCGGTGCGCTGGCGCGGCCTGCGTGCGCCCTGGGGCGCGGTCGTCCTGGGGGCCCTCGGGATCGGCGCGGTCGGGGCGTTCCCGCTCGACGAGCTGTGGCACCGGGCGTACGGCGTCGACGTGACGATGTGGGGCCCGACGCACCTCGGGATGATCGGCGGCGCGTCGTTCGGGCCGCTGGCGTTGCTGATGCTCGTCCGCGAGTCGGGCGGGCGGCTCACCCGCCTCGGCAAGCGGCTCACCGCCGTGCTCTGCGGGGCGACGTTGCTGGGCTTCTCGACGTTCCAGCTCGAGTTCGACCTCGGGGTGCCGCAGTGGCAGCACCTCTACCACCCGGTGCTCGTCGCGCTCGCGAGCGGGCTCGCGCTCGTCATCGCGCGGCAGGTGATCGGGCCGGGTGGCGCGCTGTTCGCGGCGTGGGACTTCACCGTGCAGCGGATCCTCACCGCGTTCGTCGTCGCGGGCGCGCTGCACCACACGATGCCGCACTGGGCGCTGTACTTCGGGTCCGCCCTGGCGATCGAGGCCGCGGCGGCCCTGACCCGCCGTCGCCCTCCGCTCGTCCAGGCGCTGTCGTACGGCGCCGCCGTGTCGGTGGGGCTCGCCACGGAGTGGGCCTGGACGCAGGTATGGGGGCGGCAGCCGTGGGGACGCGCGTTGCTGCCGGGCATCGGCGTCGCGGTCGTCGCGGCCTTCGCCGCGGCGGTGCTCGGGACGGCCGCGGGCCGGCAGCTACGCGGCGCCCACGCGGGCATTCCCGGCGCGGTCCTCGTCCTCGCCGGGACAGCGGCGGTCGGGACGCTGGTCGTGCCGTTCCCCCGGCATGCCACGCCCGCCACCGCGACGGTCCGGACGACCGCGGCGGGCAACGGCTACGTGAACGTCGACGTCACGCTCGACCGGCCCGAGGTCGCGCGCGACGCCGACTGGTTCGAGGTGTTCGCGTGGCAGGGCGGGTCGTTCCACCGCTCCGCGCTCCGGCCCGTCAGCGCGAACGAGTGGCGTACCGCCGACCCGGTCCCCGTCGGCGGCTCGTGGAAGACGATGGTCAGGCTCGCCGACCACGACGTGCTCGCAGCGGCACCGGTGGCGTTCCCGTACGACCGCGAGATCGGTGCGCAGGCGATCCCGCTCGTGCCGGAACGCACGGTGCCGCTGCGACGCGACACGGAGCTGCTCATGCGCGAGGCGCACCACGGCGACACGCTGCCTGCGCTGGTGGCGTACGTCGTGCTCGGGTCGTTCGTCGCGACGTGGATCACCGTCCTGGTCCGTGGCCTGCGGTCGCCGCGGCTACGACGGCCCGCGCCGCTCGACGGCGCGCGGGTCGTCATGACCGGCGCGCTCGGCGGCATCGGCGCCGCGACGGCGGCGGCATTGCGTGGCGAGGGCGCGCGGGTCGTCGGCATCGACCTGGTCGAGGGGCGCGATGTCGTCGCGGGCGACGTCACGTCGGCCGCATCGATGCGCGCGGCGTTCGCCGAGGCGGCGGACCGGCTCGGCGGCATCGACATCGTCGTCAACCTCGCGGGCATCGGCCGCGCGCAGGACACGGGCGAGTTCCCCGATGCCGAGTCGCGGCGGGTCGTCGACGTCAACCTGTTCGGCACGTGGAACGCCACCGCCGCCGCGATGCCGTGGCTCGTCGCCTCGCGCGGCCACGTCGTCGTCACCGCGTCCGGACTCGCGACGGTCAGCGTCCCGTGGGCGCCCGCGTACGCCGCGAGCAAGCGCGCGGTGTCCGCGTACGCCGACACGCTCCGCGTCGAGTACGCGGGCCGCGTCACGGTCACCGTCGTCAACCCGGGCTACGTCCGTACGCCGATCCACGAGGTCGCCGCGGCGTCCGGCGCGTCACTCGAGGGACTGGTGCCCGCCGACGCGATGCGCGACGTCGTCGACGCGTACGTCAGCGCGTGCGCCGCGAAGCCGCGGTCGCTCGCGACGAGCCGGCGCACGGCGTTCGGCCTGTGGTTCGCCGCGCGCCGCCCGGCGGTCGCGGATCGTCTGGTCCTGACGGCGTTGCGCCGGCTCGGGCGGCCCGCCCCGACGTTCGTCCGTCAGTGGGCGCCGTCGTCGTACGGGGCCGGGAACACGAACCAGGCCGACACGGTCGGCGTCCCGACCGCGCCGGAGACCACCAGCGCCCACCGGGCGCCGTAGCCGCGCCGCCGTACGCTGGAGTCGTGGCGACGTTGCGGATCGCGCTGGCCCAGGTCGACCTCACGGTCGGCGACCTGGCGGGCAACGCCGCGATCGTCCGCCGGTGGACCCGACTCGCGCGCGACGCCGGCGCACAGCTCGTGGCGTTCCCCGAGATGGCGCTGACCGGGTACCCGATCGAGGACCTGGTGTTCCGTACGTCGTTCCTCGACGCGAACCGGCGCGTCGTCGACGAGCTGGCCGCCGAGTCGGACGACCTCGCGGTCGTCGTCGGCTACCTCGACCACGACGCGGGCGGCCCGCGCAACGCGGCCGCGCTGCTACACCACGGCGCTGTCCAGGCCCGGTACTTCAAGCACCACTTGCCGAACTACGGCGTGTTCGACGAGGCGCGCTACTTCACGCCGGGGCAGGCCGCGTGCGTGTTCGACTGCGCGGGCGTGCGGGTCGGGCTGGTGATCTGCGAGGACATCTGGGTCGACGGACCCGTCGCCGCGGTCGGCGCGGCCGGGGCCGACCTGGTCGTCGTCATCAACGGCTCGCCGTACGAACGCGGCAAGACGCAGTTCCGCCGCGACCTCGTCGCGCGGCGGGCGGCGGAGGCGGGGGCGACGTTCGCGTACGTCAACACCACCGGCGGCCAGGACGAGCTCGTGTTCGACGGCGACTCGATGGTCGTCGCACCGGACGGGACGGTGCTCGCCCGCGCCGGCCGGTTCGAGGAGGAACTGCTCGTCGTCGACCTCGACCTGCCCCCGGCGGGCGGCGCCGTACCGGGGCCGGTCGCGGCATCCCTCGACAAGGAGGCGGAGGTGTACGGCGCCGTCCTCGCCGGCACCCGGGACTACATCCGGAAGAACGCCTTCCGGTCGGTCGTCCTCGGCCTGTCCGGCGGCATCGACTCGGCGCTCGTCGCCACGATCGCGGTCGACGCGCTCGGCGGCGAGAACGTGCACACGGTCGCGATGCCGAGCGCGTACTCGTCGGAGGGCTCGCTGGTCGACGCGGCAGACCTCGCCGCGCGCCAGGGCACCCAGCACCTCGTCATCCCCATCGATCCGATGGTCAAGGCGTTCCACGGCGCCGTCCCGCTCACCGGGATCGCGGCAGAGAACCTCCAGGCACGGATCCGCGGAACGTTGCTCATGGCGCTGTCGAACGAGCACGGTCACCTGGTCCTCACGACCGGCAACAAGAGCGAGCTGGCGACCGGGTTCTCGACGCTGTACGGCGACTCGGCCGGCGGCTGGGCACCGATCAAGGACGTCGAGAAGACAATGGTGTGGCGGCTCGCGCGGTGGCGTAACGCGCAGACGCCACACGCCCCGCCGATCCCCGAGGCGTCGATCACCAAGCCGCCGTCCGCGGAGCTGGCGCCGGGGCAGCTCGACGCCGACCGGTTGCCGCCGTACGACGTCCTGGACGACCTGCTCGACGACTACGTCGAACGCGACGTCGGCCGCGACGCCCTCGTCGCGCAGGGATTCGACCCCGCGGTGGTCGACCGCGTCATCCGGCTCGTCGACGTCGCGGAGTACAAGCGGCGGCAGAACCCGCCGGGTCCGAAGATCACGCCGCGGGCGTTCGGCCGCGACCGGCGACTACCCATCACCAACCGCTGGGTCGACACCCCGACGGCACCCGGCGTACCCGAGACCGCGCGGCCCGAGCAGACGTCGCACACCGGTACTCGTTTCTCGTGATCTTGGCGATGGTTTGCACCACATGCGTGCAGAACCTCGCCAGATCACGAGAACCCGCTAGGACGGCGCGAGCCCCGCGAGCAGAGCGTCGACGAAGCGTGCGCAGTCGGCGGTCTCGGCCGGGCGGTCCTGCACCAGCACGCGGTACATCAGCGGGCCGATGAGCAAGTCGAGCGCGAGGTCGACGTCGAGGTCGGCGCGCAGCTCGCCGGAGTCGACGCCGGCCTGGATGATCGTGGCGACCCGGGCGCGGCGCGGCGCGATGATCTCGGCGCGGTAGTGCGCGGCGAGCGCGGGGTTGGTGACGCTCGCGCCGACCATGCACGGCAGCAGCTTGCCCACTCCGGTCCGGGTCTTGGCGAGCACGCCTTCGAGCACCTGGACGAGCCGGTCGCGGATCGGTCCGTCGGTCTCGACGGGGAACGGGTCGGTGCGCCGCGCCACCGCTTCGATGACCAGCGCCTCCTTGCTCGGCCACCGGCGGTAGATCGTCGCTTTGCCGACGCCCGCGCGGGCAGCGACCGCGTCCATCGACAGCCGGTCGAAGCCCTCCTCGGTGAGCAGTGCGATCGTGGCGTCGACGATCGCCTCGTCCGCCTGCGCGCTGCGCGGGCGGCCCGGCGTTCGTACCGGCGTCTCGGTCACACCCCGGCCCCTTCCGACTCGTCCGCGAGCATCTCCTCGGGCTCCGTCAACCCGAGCGTGTCGAGCTCGACGGCTTCGTCGCGCCCGCGTGCCGGGAGGAAGAGTGCCACACCGATGGCGCCGAGCAGCGCGAACGCGGCCGCGACGAGCGCCACCGTACCCATCGCGTCGGTGAACGCCACCCGGGCGCCCTGGATCACCGGACCCGCCTGCGCGCCGAGGTCGTGTTGCGCGATCTGCATCGTCTTGACGATCGAGTCGCTCGCGGCCGCCCGCGAGCCGGGGGGCAGCGCCTTGAGGACGGGCGCGATGTGGTGGGCGTACGCCGACGACAGCAGGCTGCCGAGGATCGCGACGCCGAGCGCACCGCCGACCTGGCGGGTGGTGTCGTTGACGGCGGAGCCGACGCCCGCGCGGTTGCGCGGCAGCGAGCCCATGATCGACTCGGTGGCCGGCGCGACGATGTGTGCCATGCCAGCGCCCATGAGGAAGTAGACGACCCCGAGCTTCCAGTACGGCGTCCCGACCTCGAACAACCGCAGGCTGGCGAGCATCGACGACAGCAGGACGAGTCCACTCGCGACGACCCGCTTGGTGCCGAACCGCGCGGCCAGCTTGGCGCTGTTGGGAGCGAACGCCACCAGCGCGATACCGACCGGCAGCAGCCGGACGCCGGCCTGAAGCGGGGTGTAGCCGCGGACGAGCTGCTGGTACTGCGTCAGCAGCAGCGTCGTACCGAACAACGCGAAGAACGCCAGCGTCACCGAGCCGCTGCCCGCGGAGAAACGCGGGTTCTTGAAGAACTCGATCGGCAGCATCGGGTGGTCGCTGCGCATCTCGGCGACGACGAACGCCACGATGACCGCGATGCCGAGCAGCCCGATGCCGAGGGTGCGCGCGGACAGCCAGCCCTGGGCGGGGGCCTCGATGATCGCGTACACGAGCGCGGTGAGGCCGGCGATGGACAGCACCGCGCCGACCGGGTCGAGCCGCGGTGCGTGGTCGTCCTTCGACTCGGGCACGAGGAATCGGCCCGCGACGACCGCGGTGATGACGACGGGGATGTTGACGAGGAAGACCGAGCCCCACCAGAAGTGCTCGAGCAGCAGGCCGCCGGCGATCGGGCCGACGCCGATGCCGAGGCCGGATACGCCGGCCCAGATCGCGATGGCGCGGCCGCGCTCGGCGGGCGGGAAGACGTTGGTGAGGATGGACAGGGTCGACGGCATGATGAGCGCTCCGCCGATGCCCATGACCGCGCGGCTCGCGATGAGGACATGCGCCGAGCCGCTGTACGCGGAGACGACCGAGCCGAGGCCGAAGATGACGAGGCCGATCGTGAGGGCACGGCGGCGGCCGAACTTGTCGCCCAGCGCGCCCATCGTGAGCAGCAGGCCCGCGAAGACGAGGACGTAGCTGTCGATCATCCACTCGATGTTGCCTTGGGTGGCGTGCAGCTTGTCCTGCAACGTGGGGACCGCGACGTTGAGGATCGTGTTGTCGAGACCGATCACCAGGAGGCTCATGCAGAGCACTCCGAGGGTCCACCACCGCTTCGCGTACACCTGCTCCGGGGACATGCCGGCACCCTTCCGATACGAGCCTGTCTCGTTTCGGGGCACGCTAGCGCGCCGAGATACGAAACGCAACCGTATTGTTTCGGTAAGGGGCGCGGCCTACGTCGCGGCGCGGACGAGGGCGGGCGGGGCGGCACCACCGTCGTACAACGCCCGGGTGCCGAGCGGCGCGGCGAGCCGGACGTCGCGGTGCCGGAGGAACGGCTCTGTGCAGTCCTTCCCCTCGCGCCCGGCCTGGTCGAGGGTGATGACGACCCGTACGGCGCTCTCCTCGACGACGACCCGCTGGACCACCGAGCACGCCGCGGCGACGAAGCTCAGCAGCACGTCGCGCGAGGACGGCTCCGCGCGGACGACCTGCCAGATCGCGGTCACCGCGACGTCGGGGGGCGGCGCGAGCGGCACCGGACGCCCGACGCCTGCCGAGCAGGCGGACACCAGCACGAAGGGGACTGCCCAGACGGGCCCGCGCATGTCACCATTGTGCGCGCACGGGGACTCCGACAGGGAGCCTCG
>CBQZLL010000134.1:0-8488 GCA_967749945.1 uncultured Frankiaceae bacterium | reverse complement strand
GGCATGGAGGTCATCTACACCGGCCTGCACCAGACGCCGGAGCAGATCGTCGAGACCGCCGTGCAGGAGGACGCCGACTGCATCGGCCTGTCCATCCTGTCGGGCGCCCACATGGCGTTGTTCCCGCGCGTGCTGGAGCTGCTGCGCGAGCGCGACGCGACGGACATCGTCGTGTTCGGCGGTGGCATCGTGCCCGCCGCCGACATCCCCGAGCTCGCGGCGATGGGCGTCGCGAAGATCTTCACGCC
This sequence comes from uncultured Frankiaceae bacterium, assembly GCA_967749945.1. GTDB lineage: Bacteria > Actinomycetota > Actinomycetes > BP-191 > BP-191 > BP-191. The sequence goes on along the minus strand of CBQZLL010000134.1, from coordinate 8,240 downwards.
CGGCGCGACGACCACCGAGATCATCGACTGGGTCCGCGCGAACGTCGGCGCGGCCGCGGCTCCCTGAGCCGGCTGCGTTGTGTGCGGGATCTGACGGCTGTAGGCGGTCGAATCCCGCACACAACGGTGTGAGCGCGGCAGTGCCGTAGGGTCGGGGGATGCTCGGCGACCAGCGCGACCTGTTCGCGATCCCGGACGACGTGACGTACCTCAACTGCTCGTACCTCGGGCCGCAGCTCCGGTCGGTCACGGCCGCCGGGCTGGCCGCCGCGACCGAGAAGGAACGGCCGTGGGAGCTCACGCCCGACCGGTTCTTCAGCGGGTCGGAACGGCTGCGCGCGCTGTTCGCGGACCTCGCGCGGGTCGACGTGGAGGGCGTCGCGTTCGTGCCGAGCGTGTCGTACGGCGTCGGCGTCGCGGTCGCCAACCTGCCGCTCGACGGCCGGTCCGTGCTGTTGCTCGACGAGGACTTCCCGAGCGACGTCTACCCGTGGACAGCGGCCGCCGGGGGCCGGGTCGTCACAGTCCCGCGCCCGGTCGACCACGACTGGACGACGGCGGTGCTCGACCGGATCGACGCCACCGTCGGCGTCGTCGCGGTGCCGCACGTGCACTGGACCGACGGCGGGCTCGTCGACCTGGTCGCGGTCGGCGCCAAGGCGCGCGAGGTCGGTGCCGCGCTCGTCGTCGACGCGACGCAGTCGCTCGGCGCGCTGCCACTGGACGTCGACGCGGTACAGCCCGACTTCGTCGTCGCGGCCGGCTACAAGTGGCTGCTCGGGCCGTACGCTCTCGGCTACCTCTGGGTCGCGCCGCGGCACCGCGCCGGCGTCCCGCTCGAAGCCAACTGGATCAACCGGCAGTACGCCGAGGACTTCGCGCGCCTCATCGACTACCGCGAGGACTACGCGCCCGGCGCGCGGCGCTACGACGTCGGCGAGCGGTCGAACTTCGTCCTCGTGCCGATGGCGACGGCGGCGTTGACGCAACTGCTCGCGTGGGGCGTCGAGGAGATCGCGGCGTCGATCGGCACGCTGACGGCATACCTCACCGAGGGTGCGACGAAGCAGGGTTTCGACGTCGCGCCGGCCGTGCTGCGCGGCCCGCACATCGTGGGCCTGCGCTTCCCCGACGGCCTCCCGCCCGGACTGGGCGAACGCCTTGCGGCGCAACGCATCCACGTCAGCATTCGCGGTTCGTCCATCCGCGTCTCGCCGCACGTCTACAACACCACCGCGCACTGCGACCTCCTGCTGGACGCCCTCGCGCGGTGAGCGTCGTCCGGACCTGGGGGAGCACCGCCGCCGAACGCGCGCTGCCCCAGCCCTGCGACGACCTGATCCCGGCGCCCGACGACGTGGCCTTTCGCGCGGTCGGCGTCGCTGCGCCGCCCGCGACGGTGTTCCGCTGGCTCTGCCAGCTTCGCGTCGCGCCGTACTCCTACGACCTGGTCGACAACGTCGGACGTCGCAGCCCGCGGACGTTGACGCCGGGCCTCGACGACCTCGCGGTGGGGCAACGGGTGATGACCATCTTCACGCTGGCGTCGTTCGAGCCCGACCGGCACATCACGGTCGTGATGCGTGACAGCCGGGTGTTCGGCGACGTCGCGGTGACGTACGCCGTGCTGCCCCACGGCGAGGGCTCGCGGCTGCTCGCGAAGATCGTCGTCCGGCACCGGCGTGGCCTGACCGGTGCGCTGCTACGCCCGCTGCTCCTGCCGGGCGACCTCGTCATGATGCGCAAGCAACTGCTCACGTTGCGACGGCTCGCGGAGTCGCCGTAGCGCGAGGGCGGGGCGCTCCACCAGGCGGTACGACGCCTCGGCCGCGACGAACGTCAGCGCAAGACCGAGCGGCACGAACAGCCCGTGGTGCAGGAACCACTGCTGCCACAGGTAGAGGCTGTACGACACGAGCCCGACGTGCACCATCGCGCGGGACGTCAGCCAGCGTGGTGGGTGGACCACGGCGTACGCGATGAGGAACGCCACCGCGACCGCGTCGAGCGTGTAACCGGCCGGGTACATCCACCCGGTGCCGAACTGACCGTTCAGCGCCCACGAGACCGGTACGTACGCGAGCGCGACCCACTGCGCGCGGTACGCGGCGACGCGGTCGAGCAGGATCTGCGTCCGCGGGTCGCGCCAGGCGAGCGCGAGCAAGCAGCCGATCGCGAGCGCGTCGCCGCGGGTGTGGAACATCGCCGGGACCTGGCCGCGCCAGGCCGGTAGCAGGGAGTAGGTCAGCACCCGGACGACCGGCGCGGCGACCGCGAAGCCGAGCAGCGCGCTCCGCCCGCGACGCAAGCCCAGCAGCACGAACGCCACCGGCCACAGCAGGTAGAACTGCTCCTCGACGGCGAGCGACCAGGTATGGCCGAGCCACCAGCCGCCGGCCCAGGGCGAGTAGTTCCAGCCAAACGTCGCCGCGGACAGCCACTGCCCGCCCGTGACGGACACCGCGCCGATCGCCGCCAGCAGCGCCGCGGCCGCGAGCATGACGGCGTACGGCGGCAGGATCCGGTACGCGCGCCGCCGGTAGAACGCACCGAGCCGCACCCGCCCTGCCGTCGTGTGCTCGTCGGCGAGCAGCGTGGTGATGAGGAACCCGGACAGCACGAAGAACACCTGCACGCCGAACCCGCCGTACGGCATCGGGATCCGGCCGGAGAGCTGCCACCGCGCGGGGAGTGCGCCGCGCGCGTGCCCGAACAGCACGCAGCCGATCGCCACCGCGCGTACCCCGTCGAGCGCGGGGACGCGCCGGTCAGCCATGGGCGAGGATCGTAGGGCCTGTCTCCCGGACCCGTCGCCTGCTACGCGGGGCCCGGACCGCGCCTCGCCCCGTTGTCGACTCCTCCGCCTTGCGAGCCACGCCCCGGACTCCCACGCAGCGACGGCGCCGATCCGAGAGACAGGCCCTAGAACCGCTAGGCTTCGCGGCGCCCCGACCCCCGACAGAGGAACGGATCCGGACCACGTGGACCTCTACGAGTACCAGGCCAAGGAGCTGTTCGCGCAGCACGGCATCCCCGTACCCACAGGATCCGTCGCCACTACTCCGGAGGAGGCGCGGGCCGTCGCCGAACGCCTCGGCGGCCGGGTCGTCGTCAAGGCGCAGGTGAAGACCGGGGGCCGTGGCAAAGCGGGCGGCGTCAAGGTCGCGGACGGTCCGGAGGACGCGGAGGCCAGGGCCGCGCAGATCCTCGGCATGGACATCAAGGGGCACACCGTCCGCACCGTGCTCGTCGAGCAGGCGAGCGCGATCGCCAAGGAGTACTACTTCTCGATCCTCACCGACCGGACCAACCGTTCGTACCTCGCGATGTGCTCGGCGGCGGGCGGCATGGACATCGAGCAGGTCGCGGCGGAGACGCCGGAGCGGCTCGCGAAGGTGCCGGTGAGCCCGCTCGACGGGATCGACGCGGCGACCGCGCGGCGCATCGCCGAGCAGGGCGGGCTCGACGCCGAGGCGCTAGACGGCGCGGCCGACCTCATCGTCAAGCTGTGGGACGTGTTCGTGAAGAACGACGCCACGCTGGTCGAGGTCAACCCGCTCATCCTCACCGCCGACGGTCGGGTCGTCGCGCTCGACGGCAAGGTGACCGTCGACGGCAACGCGCTGTTCCGGCACCCGGAGATGGCGTCGTACGAGGACGTCGCGTCGGAGGACCCGCTCGAACATCAGGCGAAGGAGAAGCACCTCAACTACGTGAAGCTGGACGGCGGCTCGGTCGGCATCGTCGGCAACGGCGCGGGTCTGGTCATGAGCACGCTCGACGTCGTCGCGTACGCCGGCGAGGAGTTCGGCGGGCAGCGTCCCGCGAACTTCCTCGACATCGGCGGTGGCGCGTCGGCGCAGGTGATGGCCGACGGCCTGTCGATCGTGCTGTCCGACCCGGACGTCAAGAGCGTGTTCGTCAACGTCTTCGGCGGCATCACCGCGTGCGACGCGGTCGCCGACGGCATCGTGCACGCCATCGAGATGCTCGGTGGCGTCGACCGGCCGATCGTCGTACGCCTCGACGGCAACAACGCCGACGAGGGCCGGCGGATCCTGGACGAGGCGCACCTGCCGACGTTGCAACGCGTGGACACGATGGACGGCGCGGCGCGGCTCGCCGCAGAGTTGGCGGCGAAGTAATGGCGATCTTCATCGACGAGAGCACCCGCGTGCTAGTCCAGGGCATCACCGGCTCGGAGGGCACCAAACACACCCGGCGGATGGTCGCGAGCGGTACGCAGATCGTCGCGGGCGTCAACCCACGCAAGGCGGGCAGCGCCGTCGACGGCATCCCGGTGTTCGGCACCGTCGAGGAGGCGGTCAAGGAGACCGGCGCGAACGCCTCCGTCGTCTTCGTCCCGCCGGCGTTCGTCAAGGACGCGGTCGTCGAGACGATCGACGCGGCCGTGCCGCTCTGCGTCGTCATCACCGAGGGCATCCCGGTGCACGACACCACGGAGTGCTGGACGTACCTCCAGGTGAAGGGTGGCGTCACCCGGCTGGTCGGGCCGAACTGTCCAGGGGTCATCTCGCCCGGCCGCAGCAACCTCGGGATCATCCCCGCCGACATCACCAAGCAGGGGCGGATCGGGCTCGTCAGCAAGTCGGGGACGCTGACGTACCAGATGATGTACGAGCTTCGCGACGTCGGGTTCTCGACCTGCGTCGGCATCGGCGGCGACCCGATCATCGGGACGACGCACATCGACTGCCTCGACGCGTTCCAGAACGACCCGGACACCGACGCGATCGTCATGATCGGCGAGATCGGCGGCGACGCCGAGGAGCGCGCGGCGGCGCACATCGCGGCGCACGTCACCAAGCCCGTCGTCGGCTACATCGCCGGTTTCACCGCGCCCGAGGGCAAGACGATGGGCCACGCCGGCGCGATCGTCTCCGGCTCCAGCGGTACGGCCGAGGCGAAGAAGGAAGCGCTCGAAGCCGCCGGGGTCCGCGTCGGCCGGACGCCGACGGAGACTGCGAGGCTGATGGCGGAGGTCGTCAAGGGGCTATGACCGACGAGGCGACCGACGGGGCGCGCCGCTGGGACGTCGACGACATCGGGGTCGTCGCGTCGGGAGTCCTCTTCGTCGTGCTCGCGTCGCTGCCCTGGTACGAGTACCGCGCCGACCTCGCGAAGGTCACGTTGCGCGCCTGGGACCTCGGGCTGCTGACGGTCGTCGGCGTACTGCTGTCGGTGTACGCGGCGGGCCGGGTCGTCCTGCTGCACTACCGGCCGCAACGCCCCGAGGTGCCGCTGGCGCCGGGTGCGGAGCCGTTCGCCGCGTCGGTGGCGGCGTTCTGCATCGTCGTGTACCGGGTGTTCGCGGTGCCGCACGTCGGGGGCGCCAACGCCGTACGTACCGACGTCCTCGCAGTGGCCACGCTCGTCGTGCTGCTGCAGGCGGTCTTCGCGACGCGGACGATCGCGCGGACAGGGTTCCGGGTCACCCAGTAGCAGGGGTACGGTGTCGCCCCCAGTCCCGGACAAAGGGGGCATAATGCCCGCCCGATCCCTCACCTTGGCGGCGCTCGCCGCCGCGGCCCTCGCCGCCCCCGCCGCGACGGCATCCGAGCCCGCCTGCTTCGGCACCGAGCAGACACTCGTCCTCTGCGTCGACCCGACTGCCGGTCCGGCGCTCGTCGACGACTGCGTGTACGCCGGCCCGCCCCCCTGCATCCCGGTCCTCGTCAACTCCCCCCAGGTCTCGTACCACGACACCCCGATGGCCCGGCAGTACATCGACGACTTCCTCTGTGTCTTCCTGCCGCCGTTCGCGCCGGGCCTGCCGCCGTACGTGGCCATCTCCCCCGACGGCCCGGTGAGCGGCATCCTCGTCACCCGCTGCTGGCCGTACCCGCCGGACTGACGGCCCGCGCGTCGCCGTTGTCGGGAACGGGGGCCGTGCGACAGTCGGAGGCGATGCCGACCGCGACCCGTGAACCCGCGCACCGCACGCCCCCGCGCGCGGTCCGCCGTGGCCCGGTGCCGTCGGCGGTCGCCGGGACCGTCTGTCTCGCGGCGCTCCGCGCCGTGCTCGGCGGGCTGCTCGTGACCGAGGCGTTCGCCGTCCTCACCTGGGCCGCCGACCCGCGCTCCGGCGCGGGATCGGGTGGCGCGCTGCGGTCCGGCGCGCTGATCTGGCTCGTCGCGCACGGCGCGACGGTCGCCGTCGCGGGCGGTCGGTTCGGGCTCGCGCCGCTGGCACTGACGCTGCTGCTCGCGACGTTCCCGCTGCGCGCGGGCGTCGCGGTCGTCCGCCGCCTCGAACCTCGCCCGCTGCCGCTCGCGGCCTGGCTCGGGGCCGCGGTCGGCGTGCCGTACGCCGTCCTCGCTGCCCTGCTCACCGGTCTCGCCCGCGCGCCGGGCGCGCGGCCCGCGCCGTTGCGCGTGCTGGCCTGTGCGGGCCTGTTCGCGGGTGCCGCGGGTGCCGCGGGCGCGGTCCGGGCTCGCGGGTGGGAGGCGTACGCCGCCGCCGTACCCGAGCGGCTCCGGCTCGTCGGCACCGCCGCGGCGGCCGCGCTCGGCACACTCGCCGCGGGCGGTGCGATCGGCACGGGCGTCGCGCTGGCCTGGCACCTCCCGCGCGCCGCCGAGCTCATGCGCGCGCTGCGGCCCGGCCTGGTCGGCGGCGTGGTGCTGCTGCTCGTCTGCCTCGCCTACCTGCCGAACGCCGTGGTGTGGTGCGTCGCGTTCGCCCTCGGCACCGGGTTCGCCGTGGGTACGGGCACCGCGGTCGCGCCGACGGGGGTCACGCTCGGCCCGCTCCCGGCGTTCCCGCTGCTCGCCACGTTGCCGGGAGCGGGGTCGGCGCCCGCGCCTGCGTACCTGCTCCTGCTCGTGCCCGTCGTGGCGGGCGCCGTCGCGGGCGTCGTCGTAGCCCGGCGCGCGGCCGACCTCGGGCCGGCCCAGGCCGCGGGGTGGGCTGCCTTGACCGGACCCGCCGTAGGCATCGCGGTGGTCGTCGCGTGCTGGCTCGCGTCCGGGCCCGCCGGGCCCGGACGGCTCGGCGTCGCGGGCCCGAGCCCGTGGGTCACCGGGCTCGCGGCGGCGGAGTGGATCGCGTTCGCCGCCGCGAGCGCCGGTGCCCTCGCCGCTAGACGGTGACGACCACCGTCTGGACGATCTTGTCGGCGAACGTCTGCTTCTTCGGGTCCCACAGCGGGAAGAGGAAGCCGATGAAGCACGGCAGCAGGTCGAGGATGTGGAGCAACGACCGGCCGATCGCGAGGCCGAAGCCGAGGACCTGACCGTCGGCCTCTTTGACCACCTTGATCTTGGCGACCTGCTTGCCGAACGTCTGGCCCGTCGTGCCCTCCATCTGGCGGAGGTAGAGGAACGCGCCGACGTAGTACAGGATCCCCAGGATCGGCACGATCTTCAGCAGGATGAGGTACGGCACGGCGATGATCGCGCCGTCGATGACCGCGCCGAGCGCGCGCATCGGCCACTCGGCGAGTGTCCCCGGCATCCCGGGCGGCGCGGGCATCCCGGAGGGCGGCGGCGTCCACCCCGGGGGCGGCGGCGGTGGGGGCGGTGGCTCGGGGGGCAGCGTCATGGCGTTCTCCTCGCGTCGGAACGACGGGACCGCTGCCGGAAAGTCAACCGCCCGCGTGCCCGGCGTGGTGGGACGTTCGGAGCCCGTTATGCCCGCTACGGTGTCCCGCATGACCGAGCAGCCGCCGATGGACCCGAATGCCGGCCAGCCTGGCCAGCCCCCGCCCCCGCCTCCTCCGGGCTGGGGCACGCCGCCACCGGGGTACGGACCGCCGCCCCCCGGTTACGGTCCCCCGCCGCCGGGCTACGGCGCGCCCCCCGGCTACGGCCCGCCTCCCGGCTGGGGCCCGCCGCCGCCCGGCTACGCCGTCGGCACCAACCAGAAGGCGGTCTGGTCGCTCGTCACCGGCATCGTCGGCATCTGCTGCGGCCTGCTCGGCATCGTCGCGATCGTCCTCGGCAACCAGGCCAAGCAGGAGATCCAGGCGACCGGCCAGGGCGGCATGGGCATGGCGCAGGCCGGGTTCGTCCTCGGGATCGTCGACCTGGTGCTGTCGGCGTTGTGGTGGACCGCGCAGATCGCGATCCGCTAGTAGGGCTTGGCGAAACGGCCCCGGATCGGTTCGGCTGTCCCAGGACTTCGTGATCTTGGCGAGGTTGTGCACCATATGCGTGCAGAACATCGCCAAGACGCTTCTATGGCTTGTCAAGCCATGGCGGTGGTGAGGGTGTGGTGT
>CBQZLL010000133.1:0-8493 GCA_967749945.1 uncultured Frankiaceae bacterium | reverse complement strand
TCGGCGCCGATCTCCGCACTCTCGGGGATGTCGATCGCGTACGTCAGCGTGTACGACGCGTTGTTCGGCACGAACGAGATCGCGTACTTCGCCAACGCGTCCCCGTCGATGAAGACGCAGTCGGTGATCGTGAAGGTATCGCCGACGTCGTCTGGGTCGACCGGGTACTCGATGTCGAACACCGCCGTCTCGCCCGGCTGCATCGAGCCGCCGGCGAGGGTCTTCGACGTGTTCTCCGAGCCGGGGGTGGCCACGACACCGTGACAGCCGCTCGTGCCCTCCTCCAGCGTCACGACCGGCCCGGCCGTCACGAGCGGCAGCGCAGGCGACGCGACGGCGGTGGCGGCCCCCGCGGCCGACAGGACCAGGCCGAGGCCGGCCAGCGTGACAAGCGCCCCGGCCCGGCGGGCGAAGGAAACTGCGGTCATCGACCCGACCATCCCCAAGTCAGCGAGCGGATGAGCCGAAGACTGACGGCCGGTCACGCTGTGCGAAAGACATGACACGCGATCCCATCCGAAGATGCCTCAATCGGACTAGGTCGCGGGACACCCACGGTGACCACCGCGTGAGACGACCGGACCGCGACGATCCTGTGATCGGTCCGCCGTACGCTGCGGGACATGCGCCGCTCGCGGGTCGTCACCGCCGCCCTCGTCGTCGTCCTCGCCGGCGCGGTCGGTGTCGCCGTCGCGCGGCACGACGGCACGCCGAGCCCCAAGGCCTCCCCAACCCCGACCCCCTCCCCGACGACCGCCACGCCGACGACGAACACCCCCACCACGAAGCCGAGCCCCCGCGGCACCGGCCCCCGCGACCACCAGTACGACGTCGTCTACGCGGCCGCCGTGACCACCCAGCACGGCGCCGAGGCCGTCGCGGAGGCGGGCGGCGAGGTCGTCCGCGAGAACGCCGCAGTCGGCGTCGTCTCCGTCATGGCAGGCACCGACTTCCTCGCCAAGGTGCGCCAGGACGAGCGCATCTACGGCGCCGTCGCGAACCCGGCCAACGACGAACCACCGGCCAAGGACGGGCCGAGCCCGATCCAGGACGGCACCGGCCCGAAGCGCACCGGCGAGGGCGGCAACGGCAACGACCCGCTCGCCGACCTCCAGTGGGACATGGACGTCATCCACGCCCCCGCGGCGCACAGCACGGAGCAGGGCGACCCTCGCGTCCTCGTCGCCGTCATCGACACCGGGGTCGACAAGTCGCACCCGGACCTGGCGAAGGCGTACGACACCGACCTTTCCCGCAACTTCGTCACCGACTACCCCGGTGCCGACGGCCCGTGCGAGACCAAGGACTGCCACGACCCGGTCGGCATCGACGAGAGCGGCCACGGCACGCACGTCGCCGGCACGATCGTCGCCGCCGCCGACGGCTTCGGCATGACCGGCATCGCACCCGGAGTGAGGCTCGTAGACCTGCGCGCGGGCCAGGACTCGGGCCTGTTCCTCCTCATGCCGACGGTCGACGCGCTGACGTACGCCGGCGACATCGGCGTCGACGTCGCGAACCTCTCCTACTTCGTCGACCCGTGGCTGTACAACTGCCCGAACGGTCTCGACGACAGCCCGACCGAACGCTACCAACAGCGCGCCCTGATCGAGGGCACCCGCCGCGCCGTCGACTACGCCTATCGCAAGGGTGTCACGCTCGTCGCAGCCGCCGGCAACGAGCACGCCGATCTCGACCGCCCGCGCCTCGACACGATGAGCCCGGACTTCCCCGACGGCGCGGCCAAGCGACGCCGCATCGGCGACGACTGCCTCGTCCTGCCGACCGAGCTGCCGCACGTCATCCAGGTCAGCGCGCTCGCGCGTGACGGCCTCAAGGCCGACTACTCCGACTACGGCCTCGACCACATCACGGTCACTGCGCCGGGCGGGTCGTCGCTGCTCGCGAACGGCCGTGGTCCGAGTGCGAGCTACCAGACGCTCTCCGCATACCCGGAGACGCTCGCCCACGACGAGGGGCTCATCGACGCAGACGGCGACCCGCGTTCGCCGAGCGTCGTCGAATACTGCCGCGGTACGACCTGTGCCTACTACCGCTACCTCGTCGGCACCTCGATGGCCTCGCCCCACGCCGCGGGCGTCGCCGCGCTCATTGTCAGCCGCTACGGCACCGCCGACTCCGCCCACTCCGGCCGGCTGACGATGGACCCGGCGCAGGTGCTGAAGGTCCTCCGCGACTCGGCCACCCCGAAGGCGTGCCCGAGCCCGCCCCGGCTCGTCTACCAACGGCGGGCACCGGCGTATGCCGCGACCTGCCGCGGCACCACGGCCCACAACAGCTTCTACGGCGACGGCGTCGTCGACGCGCGCGCCGCGGTCACCCGATGACCAGACCGAACCACCGGGGCCTCCCGGCGCTCTTCAACTCCATGAGGGCTGACCGCCGTCTCGCGATCGTCGCTGTCCCGGTGGCGCTCGCGCTGACGCATGCCGCGACGGCGACGCCATACGCGGGCGTCGTCCGGAGCGCGCAGGCGACGTTCCGCTTCACCGGCGCCGACCGCCGCCCGTACCAGCTCACCGCGCGCGTCATGGCCTCCGTCGCCGGCACCGAGATGGAGCGCTACGTCGTCTTCCGGCTGACCCAGTGCGACGCGAAGCAGCGTTGCACGTTGAACAAGCTCTGGCAGCAGGACCTCGCGATCACCGACGTCACGATGTCGCCGGACGGCGCGCAGACCACGGTCACGACCGCGATTGCGGGCCGGCCCGTGACGATCGAGTGGGCCCGTACGGGCACGTCGGCGGGCGGCGTCGTCGTCATCGTCGGGACGAGCGTCGATCAGACCGACACCTACACCGCGGTAGCGAGCCTCGTCTTCTCCGGTGCCGCCTGCTCCGACACCCACGCCACCGCGTACGAGCGCCGCGGCGCCGCGGTCTCGGGCAGTCCGTTCAGCGGCGGCCAGGCCGCACCGGCAACCCTGCCCCGCGGTCTCGGCAAGACGGTCCGCTGCCCGTAAACGCCGGCTACGACGCGGCATACGCCGCCAGCTCCCCCGCCAGGTCCGGCTTCACTCGCGCGGTGACGAGCGTGCCCTCGCCAGTGTGCGTCTCGGTGAGGATCTCGGCGTCGTCGTGCAGTCGCGACACGAGGTCGCCGCGGCTGTACGGCAGCAGTACGCGCACGTCGATGTCGGGTCGCGGCAGGTCGCGTTGCAACGCCGCGACCAGGTCGCCGAGCCCCTCGCCGGTCTTCGCCGAGATGAACACCGAGTGCTTCTCGCGGCGCCGCAACCGACCCAGCACGACCTCGTCGGCCGCGTCGACCTTGTTCACGACGACGAGCTCGCGGACATCCGCCGCACCGATCTCGCGGAACACCTCGCGTACTGCCTTGATCTGGCTCTCGGGGTCGGGGTGCGACCCATCGACGACGTGCAGGATGAGATCGGCGCGCGCGATCTCCTCGAACGCCTCGACGAGCTGGTGCGGCAGGTGCCGGACGAAGCCGACCGTGTCGGTCAGCGTGAACGTCCGGCCGTCCGGCGTCTCCGCGCGCCGCACCGTCGGATCCAGCGTCGCGAACAGCGCGTTCTCGACGAGCACGCCTGCACCGGTGAGCCGGTTGAGCAGCGAGGACTTTCCCGCGTTCGTATAGCCGGCAATCGCGACGGACGGGACGGCGTTGCGCACCCGCTCCTGCCGCTTCGTCTCGCGGACCGTCGCCATCTCGGCGATCTCTTTCCGCAGCCGCGCGATGCGGTGCCTGATCCGCCTGCGGTCGGTCTCGATCTTCGTCTCGCCGGGACCGCGGGTACCGATGCCGCCGCCGCCCGCGACGCGGCCACCGGCCTGCCGGGACATCGACTCGCCCCAGCCGCGCAGCCGCGGCAGCAGGTACGAGAGCTGCGCGAGCTCGACCTGCGCCTTGCCTTCTCGCGACGTCGCGTGCTGCGCGAAGATGTCGAGGATCAGCGCGGTCCGGTCGATGACCTTGACCTTGACGACCTTCTCCAGATTACGGAGCTGCGCGGGCGACAGCTCGCCGTCGCACACCACCGTGTCGGCGCCGGTCTCGACGACGATCTCGCGCAGCTCGGCCGCCTTGCCGCGCCCGATGTACGTCGCGGAGTCGGGCCGCGACCGCCGCTGCACGATGCCCTCCAGTACCTCCGAACCGGCCGTCTCCGCGAGGCGCGCGAGCTCCTGCATCGAGTTCGTAGCGTCGTCGGGAGTGCCGTCGGTCCAGACGCCGACGAGGACGACGCGTTCTAGCCGCAGCGCGCGGTACTCGACCTCGGTGACGTCCTCGAGGTCGGTACGCAACCCGGCGACGCGGCGCAGCCCCGCCCGGGCCTCGCGGTCGTAGCCGAAGTCCTCTGACGCGTGGAAGTCGTACTCGACGTCCTCGTCGCCGAGGTCGTCGACGGGGGGACCAGGGGTCGGTTCGGACGTCGTCATCCCGAGCATCGTCCCACCCGGGCGCCGGACGGACACGGGCATTACGCCACGGCCGACAGGACGGCCGCTCGCGCGCGTCGAACCGTTCCGGTATGCGCAGGCTCCCGCTCACTCTCGCCGTCGTCGGCCTCGTCATCGCGAGCGTGCCCGCCGCGGTCGCGAAGCCGCCGGGCCGCAAGCCGGCCGCGCCGACGGGACTGGCCGCCTCGATCCTCAACACGAGCATCGCGCTGCGCTGGAAGACCGTCGGCAACGACGCGACGGCTGTCGTCGTCAAGCGCAACGGCACCGTCCTCGCGACGCTCTCGCCGTACGCCAGAACGTACGAGGACACCCGCGTCGCGCTCGGCGGCTCGTACGTCTACACGCTCGCCGCCACCGCGTCGTGGGGGAACAAGGGCAAGCACTCCGCGACGTCCGCGGACTCCGCACCGGTGCGCGTGACGCTGCCCGCGTACAAGGTCGGCGCGGCCGCGCTGAGCATCGCGCCCCCGGGCACGGTCAACCTCGGCGGCAACGGTCTCGGCAACGGCACCGGACTCTCGAACATCGTCGGCCGTGGCGGCCAGGGCCACGTGACGTCCGAGGACATCAAGGCACGCGCTGTCGTGTTCGACGACGGCAAGCAGGCCATCGCGATCGCGACCATCGAGACGCAGGGCTACTTCGCGGCATACCGTGACGGGCTCAAGGGACTCGCCGACATGGCCGCCGCCGCGGCGTCGCCGGGCCTGCCGGCCGACCACATCCTCATCGCCGCCGACCACACGCACAGCGGTCCAGACACGATCGGCGCGTGGGGCGGCGTGCCCGCGTCGTACTTCGACCTCGTCTACCGGCAGACCGTCGCGGCGATCAGGACGGCGTACGCGCAGCGCCGCTTCGCCACTGTCTACGCCGGGCACTCCGCCGCGTACGACCTCATCTACAACCAGTCGTGTCCCGAGGCGCTCTACCAGGGCGACGACGGGGTGCCCGAGGGCGGCGAGACGTTGCCGTGTCCGACCGGCAGCCTCAAGGGCAGCGACGGCACTGACGGTAAGGACGGGCTGATGCGTGTCCTGCAGGCGCGCACGCCCGCCGGCGGTGTCGTCGTGACCTACCTCGCGTACGCCGCGCACGCGACGGCCGGCGGCGGCGACGGCGTGCACGGCGACTGGCCGCAGTACGTCGGCGACGCCGTTGCCGCGCGCTACGGCGGCGTCGGCATGGCGATGGAGGGCGCGGTCGGCAAGACCCAGCCGTGCCGCCCGCACTGCGGCTTCACCAAGACGAGCAACCCGAGCTTCCAGCTCTCCGGCCGCAAGGCGCAGATCACCGCCAACTACCTCGCCCACGTGGTCGACGCGGTCAACCACAGCACTCCGGTACGCGGTCCGGTCGCCGCCGCGCAGGGGCGCATCCGCGAGGTCATCACGTCGCCTGCGGTGCTCGGACTGTTCGCCGCGGGCGGCCACGCGTTCGGTGCGCGGCTGCTCCGCGCGCTCACCCCGCCTTGGCAGAACGCGAACACCGTCTCCACCGTCGTCGCGGCACTGCGCGTCGGCGACGTGCTCTTCGCGGGCACGCCCGGAGAGAGCTACCCGGAGATCGCGTTCGGCATCCGCGACGGCGTAACGGGCCCGCGTGAGGTCGTCACCCTCGGCCTCGCCAACGACCAGCTCGGCTACCTCATCGCGCCCGCGTCGGCGTACCCGATCATCACCGCGCAGGTCGCCGTCAACGACAACACCATCTTCAACGTCTCGCCCACCATCGGCGACCACGTCATGTGCGCCGGCATCCGGCTCGCGAAGACGCTCGGCTTCAGCGCGGGCGCCGCGCAGTACAGCGCGTACTGCGCGCCGTACGACGCCGCCGACGCGGCCGGCGACCCGATCGCGACGGTGCCGGTCGGCGGCATCTCGGCGGACGAGCTCATCCCCTGACGGCGGCTACCCACTCGTCACGCAGGTCGCCGTCGGCGACGAGCACCGCCGGTCCGGTCAGCAGCACGCGGTCGTCGCCGTCCCACTCGACGCCGAGCAGCCCGCCCGGCACAGCGACCTCGACCGCGCGATCGGTGAGCCCGCGCGTCGCCGCCGCGACAGCCGTCGCGCACGCGCCGGTACCGCAGGACATCGTCTCGCCCACCCCCCGTTCCCAGACCCGCATCGCGACGTGGTCGCGGGCGGGGACGACGGCGTACTCGACGTTCGTCCCGCCGGGCGTCGCGGCCTCGATGCGCGGACCGTCGGTGTGCACCGGCGCGGTCATCAGGTCGTCGACGAAGAACACCAGATGCGGGTTCCCCATCGACACGTACGTCCCGCCGTCGGGCGCGACGCCGTCGAACGACGGCCGCCCCATGTCGACGGTCACCGCGCCGTCGGACCGGAGCCACACCTGCTTCACACCGTCGCGGGTCGCGATAGGCAGCGCGTCGTCGACGGCCAAGGCGTGCACGGCGAGGTAGCGCGCGAAGACGCGGACGCCGTTGCCGCACATCTCGACGGCGCCGCCGTCTGCGTTGCGGTAGTCCATGAACCACTCGGCGTCGGCCGCGAGCGACGCGAACTCCGGCACGCACGCGGTTCGCACGACGCGGAGGACGCCGTCCGCCCCGATGCCGGTACGCCGGTCGCAGATCGCCCGGACGAACGGATCCGTCAGCGTGATGAGCCCGTCGGGGTCGGGGAGCACGACGAAGTCGTTCGCCGTGCCGTGACCCTTGGTGAAGCGCACCCGATGATCGTAAAGCGGGACGCTAGTTCGCGGCCTGCTGCGGGATGTCGGGGACGATGAGCGACGAGCGCGCGTGCTTCATCTGCTGCATGGCCTCGCGCGCCCGACGGAACGCGTCGGCCGGCTGTTCCTCCCCGTCGACGAGCGCGGAGCCTACGCAGACGCCGACCTGGTGAACCTCGTCGCCGACGGCCATCGGCGCGCGCACGACGTCGGCGAGCCGCGTCGCGATGGCCTCGAGCTCACGAGGTCCGGAGACCGCGGCACAGAGGACTCCGACCGTGCGGGGCGCGATGTCCACGACGCGGTCCCACGGACGGATGGCGCGCTCCAGCCGCTGGACGGCGACCTGGTAGTCGCCGATCGTCAGCGAGCCATGGACGGCCTCGAGTCCGAGGACGAACGTCGCCGCGGACGGCGCCTCGGCCGGGGCGCGGCGGTCGGTCTCGGTCACGGCAACCTCCTCTGTGGTCTCGGTAGAGGATGGCCCCGCCGGTCGCGGACGAACATGGTCAAGTCGAACCATTTCGTCCACACCGACCCTACTGCCCGAGTCGTCGTAAATCATCCGTCGTCGTAGTCCGTGCTTCGGGAACGGTCACCGTCGTCGGCGCCTCCGGCGCCTTCCAGCCGACGCCGCGACTGAGCAGCCACCGGGCGCGCTCCGGAAGCTGCGGGCCCGCGAACAGGTAGCCGTGTGCGCGGTCGCACTCCAGCTCGCAGAGCCGCGCGCCCTCCGACCAGCTCTCGACGCCCTCCGCGACGACCTGCAATCCATGGGCGTGCGCGAGCCGGATCACCGACGCGACGATCGCGTCGTCCTCGAGATCCATCCCGACACCGCGAACGAAGCGCTGGTCGAGCTTCACCGCGTCGAGCGGCAGCTCGTCGAGGTGCGACAGCGCCGAGTACCAGGTACCGAAGTCGTCGAGCGCGACCATGACGCCCGCCTGCTTCAACGCCGCGAGCACCCCGCCCATCGCCGCGAGGTTCCCGCTGAACTGGCTCTCCCTGACCTCGAACCCGAGGATCCCGTGGGGCAGGCCTGCCTTCGTGACGGCGTCGGCAACGCGCTCCGCGAAGTCGGGCGCGGCGAGCTGCGCCGCGGAGACGTTGACCCAGAGCTGCTTGCCTCCTGCCCGCCGCGCCGACGGCAGTCGCTGCCACAACGCTGCCTCGCGGATGCACTCCTCGATGACCCAGGAACCCAGGTCGACGATGAACCCACTCGCTTCGGCGGCCGGGAGGAACTCCGCCGGCCAGAGCAGCCCGCGGTCCGGGTGCTGCCAGCGCAGCAACGCCTCCATGGCGACGACCTCGCCCGAAGCGAGGTCGACCTCCGGTT
>CBQZLL010000132.1:0-8508 GCA_967749945.1 uncultured Frankiaceae bacterium | reverse complement strand
AGCGGTTCGGCCACCAGCGGCAGCAGTACGACACCGCCGGTCGGGCCGATCGACCCGAGCACGGCGCCGCCGGCGTACGCGTCGAGCCGGGTCTGGACCCGCCGCACCTTGCGCCGCCCGGCGACCGCGCCGGTCACGCCTACGGTCCGTTCGTCGGGGTGCTCTCCGAACGACAAGGCAAGCACCGTCCACGAGGCAGCCAGGCTGACGCCGAGCCGGGCGGCGAGCGCGCCGGCGGGCTCTCCCGACAGCAGCGCGGCGACGAGCGCGCGGCGGGCGTCGCGCTCCTCGCCGTGGATCGACTGCTGCTCCTCGAGGTACGCGGTCGCGACGACGCCGGTCACGGCCTGGATGTACCGCTGTACGCCGTCCGCTGCCGCGACCAGCTCGGCCGTCTCGTCGGGCCGCGCCTCCGTGACGAGCTCCGACCAGCCGATCCGCCCGCCGACGTGGTACGCCGTCAGCACGGCGTCGAGCGGGACGCGCTCCTGCGCGCGCCGGGCCGCCGACGACCGCGGCTCGGCCAACTCCTCGACGGTCGGCAGCCGGTCCTCGACCAGCGTCGCGAAGAACACCCGCAGGTTGTCCGCGCAGATCGCGACGATCTCGCCGTCGAGCTGCTCGCGCGGCAGGCGCCGGTAGAACGGCACCTCGACGAGGAACGCATCGACCATCCGCCGGGCGAGCGCAGGCACCCGGCGGCGCACACGTTCGTAGAGGTGATCCGCCACCCGGTCACTGTGACCGATAACAACCCGGCCCGGTAGAGCCTGTCTCACTCGGCGGGCCGGTTGACCGACGTCACCAACGAGGACCTGACCGGCGCCCGTTTCAGCACGTCCGGCTGGCCAACGCCCCTGGTTCGACGACGTCGACCTGACCGGGGTTCGTGATCCGGGACGCGCTCGTCGTGGACGTCCTCGACCGGTCGGGCTCGCGGCCTAGTAGGGCCTGGCGAAACGCTCGTCGCGGCGTGCTTCGCCAGCCCACATCTCGTGATCTTGGCGATGTTCTGCACGCATATGGTGCACAACCTCGCCAAGATCACGAAGTTGTGGGACGGCCGGAACGGATCCGGGCCGGGTGGCCGCCGTGCGCCGCGGGTGATCGCCGACCTCACCGGGGAGACGCCGGCGGGCCAGACAGAGCGCGTGCCGCGAGTTGGGACAGGTCACAAATCAGCTGCCCTTACTTGGGGGCTATGCCGGATAGGCACCGGCGTCCGCGAACGTCATCCTCGGGACATGTCCCAGGCGCACCGCCTGACCTCGCGTGTGCTCGTGCTCGCCCTCTGCCTGGCAACGGCGCCGGCCGCCGTCGCCGGGTCGAACGACCGCGAGCCCCCGCCCGACCTCGCGCGCTTCGTCGACCCGATGGTCGGGACGTTCGCGCCGGGGTTCACCGTTCCGGGCGCGGCGACGCCGTTCGGCCTGACCCAGGTGTCGCCCGACACCGGCGGCGAGTTCGCGTACTCCGGCTACCTCTGGTCGGACCCGACGATCTACGGCTTCTCGCACGTCCACCTGTCGGGCCCCGGCGTGAAGAAGGCCGGCGACATCCCGCTGCTGCCGACGACCGGGCCGGTCGAGGCGGCTGGGCCCTCGACGTACGACCACGCCACGGAGGTCGCGGAGCCGGGCTACTACAAGGTCCGCCTCGACACGTACGGCGTCGACGTCGAGCTGACCGCCTCGACGCACACCGGCATGCAGCGCTACGCGTTCCCGCCCGGCGTCGCGGGCAACGTCGTCTTCGACGTGACGCGGTCGGTCGAGGGCACCCACGCCGGCGCGTTCGAGGTCGTGGACTCCGACACGGTGCGCGGCTGGTCGCGCGGTCGGTACCCGGTGTTCTTCGAGGCCGACTTCGACCGCCCGTTCACCTCGTCGACGCCGACGTCGGTGACGTTCGCCGGTGGCGGTGTCGTCACCGTCAAGGTCGGCATCTCGTTCGTGGACGACGCCGGTGCGCGCCGCAACCTCGACGCCGAGGCGCCGGGGTTCGGCTTCGACGGGATGCGCAAGGCCGCGCGGAACGCCTGGAACGACGAGCTCGCGAAGGTCCTGGTCACCGGCGGTACGGCGCTGGACCAGCGGACGTTCTACACCGCGCTGTACCACGCCCTGCTGCACCCCAACGTGTTCAGCGACGTGGACGGCCGCTACCGCGGCTTCGACGACGCGATCCATCAGACGACCACGAAGCACTACGCGAACTTCTCGTCGTGGGACACGTACAAGGCGCAGAACCAGCTCCTCGCGTCGGTCTGGCCGGACCGCTACGCGGACATGCTGCGGTCGCTGCTCGCCGACGCGCGCGAGGGCGGGCACCTGCCGCGCTGGGGCGAGCAGAACCTCGACGCCTCGCACATGAGCGGCGACCCGACCATCCCGGCGATCGCGGACGGCATCTGCCGCGGCCTGCTGTCCGACGGCGACGCCGAGGCGCTGTACGCCGAAGCCGCCGAGCTGGTCACGCGCCGCGAGACGGCGTGGCAGCAGCGCGGCTACCTGCCGCTGCAGACGTCGGATCGCGGCGCCGGGACGACGCTGGAGTACGGCGTCGCCGACTTCGCGCTCGCCCTCCTGGCGGGCGCCCTCGGCAAGCCCGACGAGGCCGCGCGGTGGGCCGCGGCGTCGGCGAACTACCGCACCCTGCTCGACCCCGAGACGAAGTGGGTGCGGCCTCGCAACGACGACGGGTCGTGGCTGACGCCGTTCGACCCGACCGACGAGACCGGCTTCCAGGAGGGCAACTCCTGGCAGTACTCGTGGCTCGTCCCGCACGACGCGCGCGGGCTGTTCGACCGGATGGGCGGGAACGCCGCCGCCGTCGAACGCCTCGACACGCACTTCACCGAGCCGGCCTCCGCGACCGTCCCCCTTGCGGTCGCGGAGGCCCAGAGCCGCGCGACGGCCTTCGGCCTCGTGTACCGCACCAACCAGTACGCGCCCGGCAACGAGCACGACCTCCAGACGTCGTGGATGTACGCGCACGCCGGGCAGCCGTGGAAGGTGCAGGCGGTGCAGCGGCAGCTCCAGGGCGTGTTCCGTCCGACGCCGGAAGGGCTGCCCGGCAACGACGACCTCGGCTCGCTGTCCGCCTGGTACGTGTGGTCCGCACTCGGTCTCGGCCCGGTGACGCCGGGCGCGCCGCTCTACGTCGTCGGCAGCCCGGTCTTCGAGCGCGCGGTGCTCGACCTGCCCGGCAAGAAGGACGTCGTCGTAGAGGCGCCAGGAGCGTCGTTGACGAACAAGTACGTGCAGTCCACGTCGATCGGCACGGCGTGGATCACGCACCGCGACCTGCGCAAGCGCGGCGGGCTCGTGCTGCGGATGGGCTCGACGCCGAACCAGACCTGGGGGACGACGGCACCACCACCGTCGCTGTCCGACTCGCCGCTGGAGGCGTTCGCATGCGACCGCTGACGCGGAGGCAGTTCCTCTACGCCGCCGCCGCGACCGCGGTGCTGCCGAAGGTCGCCGGGGCACGCGGGAGCGGCGAGTGGCTGGCCGGCGACCTGCACTGCCACTCGGTCTACAGCCACGACGTGTGGGCCGGCCCGGACGACGACAACACCGGACCCGACGAGTTCTACACGTACGGCCACACGCCGGGCGAGCAGATCACCGTCGCCGAGGTGCGCGCCCTCGACTTCCTCGCCATCACCGACCACAACCGGGTCGAGTCCATCCACGCGCCCGACTACGTGTCGAACGCGCTGGTGCTCGTCCCCGGGTACGAGCACTCGCTGCCCGGGTCGGACCACGCAGGGGTCTTCGTGCCCTCGCCCGACCTGCTGCCCACGACGGTCGACGCGAGCGGCGGGACGAGCGCCTGGCTCGACGAGATCCACGCGCGCGGCGGCATGGCGATCGTCAACCACCCGTTCTACGGCAACGAGAACGACGGCGACGCGCTCGCCTGGGACCAGGCGGTCGCCGACACGGTGCGCTTCGACGCGGTCGAGGTGTGGAACAGCATGTGGCTGACCCGCCACGAGGTGACGCCGTTCTACGAGCCGGACAACCACCTCGCGGTCAACTGGTGGGAAAGGACGACGCGCGTTCCGGCGGTCGGCGCGAGCGACAACCACTGGAGGACCCTGGACCCGACGGCCGGCGTCGGCCAGCCGACGACCTGGGTGTACGCCCCATCACGGTCGGCCGCCGGTGTCATCGCCGGCGTGCAGGCCGGACGAACGACGGTGTCGTGGCAGCCGCCCGCGCACGGCGGTCCGTTCCTCATGCTCGACGTGGTCGAGGACTGGAGCGGAAAGGCCGCGATGGTCGGCGGCTCGGTGCACGGCGACGGGCAGCTGCTCGCGGTCGTCACGGCGAAGAACGCGTACGGCATGACGCTGCGGCTCGTCTCCGGCGGCACCGAGGTCGTGCACGAGACCCGCGTCACCAACGAGCGCATCGAGGTTCCGTTGGTGCTCCCGAACGGCGGCCGGCTGCGGGCCGAGCTGCTGCTCGAAGAGCGCTATGCGCTCACCGCGCTGACGTCGTGCGTGTACGCCGACGGGCGCGCCCCCGCCAGGGCCCGCCGTGACGTCACGCGCGGGAAACCGTTGACCTATGACGGCAGCGGCTTCGCCGCGCTGCCGGCCCCGCCCGTCCCCGCTCACCTGTCCTGCAGTTGCACCCACGCGTAAACGGAGCCCCCATGCGCAAGCTCGTCCGGTCCACGCTGGTGGCCGGTGCCACCGGCTCGCTGCTCGTCGCCGTCGCCTGGGCCGGTGTCGGCCTCGCGCCGGTGCCGACCCCGCCCGTCCTGAACGCCGACTCCGGCGCGCCCGCACCCGGCACGCCCGCCGTGCCGGACCCGCGCAACGCGGTGACGGCGGCGGCATAGGGGACGACGACGTCCGCGCTCGGCGCGGGCCAGATCCTGGTCGGCGCGGCGAAGAGCTCCATCGCCCCGCGCCCCGACCTGATGCGCGGCAGGGGCTATCCCACGGCGACGTGGGAGAAGGACATGACCAAGTGCACGCCGCTCGCGCCCGAGTACCTCCAGCGCGTGCTCAGCGACACGCAGGTCGAGCTCGACCACCTGGCCGCCGCCGGGTCGCCGTGGCCGGAGAACCCGAACTGCATCTACCAGGGCGGCTTCGGCATCGGCCCGGAGAACCCGGTCAAGGCGTTCGACGAGGAGTACGGCCTCTGGGTGCGCAGCGTCGCGTTCAGCGACGGCGCCGACACGCTGGTCCTCTCGATCGTCGACGGCGAAGGCTGGCTCTGGGACTACGCGAACAAGTGCGACGACTGCGGCTCGAAGCAGATCGCGGCGGCGCTCGCCGCCGATCCGCAGCTCGCGGCGTTGCACGTCACGCCGCAGTCGCACGTGCTCGCCGCGACGCACTCGCACGCGGCGATGGACTTCATCGGCGGTTGGGGCTTCGTGCCGAACTGGTACATGGCGCAGGTGACCGAGACCGTCAAGAAGACCGCGACCGACGCCGTGCTCGGCATGGTGCCCGCGGTGATCGAGACCGGTGAGGTCGAGGCGCGGGCCAAGAACAGCGAGCGCCGCGACACGTACCGCTCGGCCGAGGAGCAGCAGCTCTCCTGGCTGCGCGCGGTCGCCGTCGAGCAGCCCGCGGCACCCAAGAAGAAGGACCCGGCGCCGCCCCCGCGCGTCATCGCGACCGTCGGCGCGTACGCCGCGCACCCGACCACCAAGGGCACCAACGGTGGCGTCGCGCACCCCGACTGGCCGGGCGTGTTCGAGAAGCGGCTGGAGACGCGGTTCGGCGGCATCGGCCTGCACTTCATGACCGGGCTCGGCAACATGTCGACGTCGGGCGGCACGATGATGGGCGAGCAGCTCGCGAACCTGGTGCCCGCCATCGGCAACGGCCGGCTCGTCACCGACACCGACCTCGTCGTCGCACAGACGACCTGGCAGCAGCCGGTCACCAATGTCCCGCTCGACGCGCTGGGTACGCCGGGCTTCTTCGACCGGCAGTTCGACCCGACGCCGGCCCATGTCGAGACCGGCAAGAGCCCGGACACCGCACCGTGCGTCTCCGGGTCGCCGCAGTCGGTCGAGCTGCCGGTGACCGCGTCGCGGATCGGATCCGACCTGATCATCACGGCGGCGCCCGGCGAGATCTTCGCCAACGTCTCGAACACCATCAAGGAGAAGAACGCCGGGCGCATCGTGTTCCCGCTGGCCCAGGCGAACGACGCGCTCGGCTACATGCCCCAGTCGTTCGAGATGAACCCGGTCGGTCAGCAGGGCCTCGGCTTCGTCGCGGGCGGAGCGGTCTTCGTGAACTACGAGGACTCGTACGCCGTCGACCGGTGCCTCGGCGACATGGTGCTGGAGACGACGCTGTCGCTCCTCAACACCATTCGCTAGCGCGATGCGACTCTGGCTCGTCGCGGCGTGCGCCGCGCTCGTCCTGCCGGTCGTCCCGGCGTCGGCGGACGCGACGTACAGACAAGGCAGCGTCTACGCCCGCGTGACGGACGCCGACGTCGTCCTCGGCAACTCTGTCGCGGAGCGCCGCTGGTCGCGTGACGCGCTGCGGACGACCGCGCTCGTCGACAAGCGCGGTCGCGACCGGGTGGTCTCCGCCGGAGCGCGGGACTTCGCGGTGTCGGTCGGCGCGACAGAGGTGGGCAGCGAGTCGTTCACCGTGACGTCGGTCGTGGTGGCACCGCTGCCGCGCGGTGGGCTGCGAGTCACGATGGCGCTCGGCGGCGTGCCCGGGCTCGTCGCGACGCGCGTCGTCGAGGCATACAGCGGCATCGCGGGGTTCCGCACGCAGACGACGCTGACGCCGACGGCACCGCTGGTGCTGCGCGGCGCGACGCTCGATGCCGTGGCGATACCCGGCGCGACCGCGACGCTGCACGCGTTCCGCGCCGGCGCCGACTGGCGCGAGCCGGGCTACCCGGGCCCGCCGCTGACCGTCGGCGACCCGCACGCGGGTACCTGGCGATCGACGGTCTCCGGCCCGACGGTCGACGGCCCCGGGCAGTGGCTGTCGCTCGGCGGGGCTGGCGGACAGACGGCGTTCCTCGTCGCCGAACGCAACGACCTGCCTTCGTCGCGCGCGACCTACGACGGCACGACCGGGGCGCTCGTCGTCGACTGGTCGCGCGACGTCCTCTCGCTCGGCCCCTTGGAAGAGGACGGCCACGCGGAGAACCCCACCGCCGCTCCCGCGCGGCTGCGGGTGCTCGCGCCCGGCGTGCCGTTCCCGCTGGACGCGGCGTTCGTCGGGCTCGGCACGGACGCGGCCGACGAGGCGTGGCAGTTCGCGAAGTACCTGCGCGACCATCGGCTCGCGCCGTACGACACGGGTCTCGTCTTCAACTCGAACGGCACCGACGCCAACCGCATCTCGACCGGTGCCAAGGACGACATGGACTATGCGACGGTGCTGGAGACGGCACCGATCGCGCGCCGGCTCGGCGTCGAGACGTTCGTCCTCGACGACGGCTGGCAGGCGATCTCCGGCGACTGGTACCCCGACTCGCCCGGGCACCCCGACCCCCGCGGGACGTACCCGCCGCGCTTCCCCGACGCGACGTTCGCGGCGGTCCGCGAGGCGATCGCGCCGATGCGGCTCGGGCTCTGGATGAGTCCCATGCACTTCAACCCAGCGTCTGCGACCTTCCAAGCGCACCCCGAGTGGGCGTGCACCCCGGTCGGCACCGGGACCGCGCTGGCCAACGTCGCCGACCCCGACGGCGGCTCGAACGAGGCCGGCATCGGCACGTGGGGCCCCCGCGCGATCCCGCACGTCGAGTCGCGCATCCGCGAGGCGATCACGTCGTGGCATGTCGCGTACTTCAAGTTCGACTTCCTGCTCTGGCTCGACTGCGCGGGCCAGGGGACGATGCACGACTACCAGGACGCGTTCGTCGCGATGCTCGACCGGTTGACGCGCGACTTCCCCGCCGTGACGTTCCAGATCGACGAGACGAACGACTACCGGCTCTTCCCCTACGCGTCGGTCGCGCGCGGTCCCTCCTGGTTCCAGAACGGCACGCCGGCGCCCTCGCACCTGCTGCACAACCTCTGGAACCTCGCGCCGTACGTCCCGTCCGAGTCGCTCGGCCAGCATGTCCTCGGCGGCGGCCAGTACAACCAGTACCCGGTCGACACGCTGATGGCCGGCGCACTGCTGTCGCACGCGACGTTCTTCAGCGAGCTGCGCAACCTGCCGTCGTGGGTCGTCGACGCGGCGGCGCCGTGGGTCGCCTTCCGCGCGGCGCACGCCGACCTCCTGACCGAGGGCGTGACGTACCCGCTGCTCGCCGATCCGCTGGCGAACGACTGGACCGCGTTGCAGTCCTGGGACCCGGACCGGGCGCGCGGTGCGCTGGTGGCGTTCCGCCAGCAGGGTGCGGCGGCGTCCACGACGGTCCCGCTCCTCGGCGTGCCGGACGGACTGGTCTTCGACCTCTACGCGGCACCGACCGGCGAGTACGCCGGCACCGTGACGTCGGCGGAGCTGCGCGCGGGCCTGCCGGTGACGCTGGCGAAGGA
>CBQZLL010000131.1:0-8519 GCA_967749945.1 uncultured Frankiaceae bacterium | reverse complement strand
GGTCGGTCAGCGCGGCCGCGTCGATCGGCGTCCACCTCGCGCGGCACGGCTACACACTGCGGTTCCTCACCGACGCGGGCGTCGAGCTCGAAGGCACGACGCTGGCGACGGCCGAGGCGACGCTGCTCGACCAGCTCGCGGTCGTCGAGCCGTCGACCCGCGGGTCGTTGCCGCTGACCGCGACGAAGATGCACCGCGGCGGCGGCGAAGGTCTCATCGTCGCGGTCTGCGGGACGTTGAACGCCGAGGAGGCGATGACACTCGGGCGGCTGCGCAACAACGCGTCCGCGTGCATCGCGGTCCTCATCGACACCGCGACGTGGACCGCGCTCGGACCGCGCGCACGCGCCGAGACCGAGGCGATGATGGAGTCCGGCGCGGCGGTGCTGCGGGCCGCCGGCTGGCGGGTCATCGTCGCGCGGCACGGAACGACGCTCGCGTCGATCTGGCCGCAGGTCGGCATCGGCCGGGCGGCCGTGCTGCGATGAACAGGCACTCGTGGCTGCTGCCCGCGGCGGCGTTGTCCGTCTTCCTGACCATGACGACGCTGGCGCAGGTGTTCGCGCGGCAGAAGTGGTTGCTGATCGGCACCGTCGCGATCGTCGTGGCGTTCGGGGCCGGGTGGGTCGCGCGGCGGCTCGACGTGCCGGCGGTCCTCTCCCCCGCTCTCTCGCTGCTCGCGCTCACGACGTTGCTCGGCATCGCGTTCCACCCGGACACCACTGCGCTCGGCGTCCCGACGGCAGCGACGATGCGCGCGATCGGCGAGTCGCTGTCGCAGGCGGTACGGGACATCCGCGAGCTCGCGGCACCCGCCGACCCGACCGACGCGCTCATGTTGCTCGCGACGAGCGGCGTGTTCCTCATCGCGACGATCGTCGACCTCGTGGTCTTCCGGTTGCGCCGGCCGGTCGCGGCCGGGCTGCCGTTGCTCGCGCTCTACCTCGTGCCGACTGCGATGACGACGCATGCCAACGTCATGGTGTTCGTCGTCGGCGCGGTCGGGTTCCTCGGCCTGCTCGTCGCCGAGGGTCGCGACCGGGCGCGGGCGTGGGGCCGGCGGTTGTCCGGGGTCGAGCACGCCGACGACGTCGCCGACCTCAGCCACGTCGCACGGGTCGGGCGGCGTATCGGCAGCGCGGCCGTCGGCATCGCGCTGTGCGTCCCGCTCGTCGTCCCGACGGTCGGCAAGGGCATGTTCACCGGGACGGGCGGCGGGCCGTTCGGCCGAGGTGGCGGCTCGCGGACGATCGTCGTACCGAACCCGATCGTCGAGATCAGAGGACGGCTGCAGGACCCCGAGACGCAGGCGCTCATCAGCGTCAAGACGACGTCGCCGGAGTATCTGCGGCTGACGCCGTTGGAGGAGTTCAACGGCGCGGAGTGGCGCTTCGTCCAGCAC
The DNA here is from genome assembly GCA_967749945.1 of uncultured Frankiaceae bacterium. Lineage (GTDB taxonomy): Bacteria > Actinomycetota > Actinomycetes > BP-191 > BP-191 > BP-191. The sequence continues at coordinate 7,117 of CBQZLL010000131.1, read as the reverse complement.
AAGGTCGGCAGCGACCACAAGGTCGGCAAGAAGAAGCAGATCCCGGAGCCGGACGCGTTCGACGAGGTCGTGACGACCGCGGGCGACTACGAGATCTCGGTCGGCAACTTCGCGTCGCGGTGGTTGCCGCTGCCGTACGCGCCGTCGGTCGTCGACGTCGGCGGCGACTGGCGGTACGAGAGCGTCGGGTACTCGGTGTTCTCGCTGGACAAGACGACGAAGGGCATCTCGTACACCGTCACGTCGCGGATCCCGGACCCGAGCGTCGAGCAGATGAAGGCGCCTGGGGTGATCCCGCGCTCGATCACCCCGTACCTCGAGGTACCGGGCGGTCCGGCACCGGCGATCGCGACGAAGGTCGTCAACGATGTGACGGACGACCAGCCGACGCCGTACGAGAAGGGGCGGGCGCTCAACGAGTACTTCTTCAGCAAGGGCGGGTTCGTCTACTCCCTCAAGGTGCAGGCGGGGTGGAGCACCGACGCGCTGACGTCGTTCCTCACCGTCAAGGAGGGCTACTGCGAGCAGTTCGCCGGCGCGATGGCGTACCTGGCGCGGCTCGCGGGCATCCCGGCGCGGGTCGTCGTCGGCTTCACGCCCGGCCGGCCGAACAACGAGGGCGGCTACACCATCACCAACCACGACGCGCACGCGTGGCCGGAGCTGTGGTTCCCGCACGCGGGCTGGGTGCGGTTCGAACCGACGCCGCGTGCCGGGACCGAGGTCCCCGGCTACGCGCGAACGGTGTCGACGCCCGGTGACTCGGTGCCGCTGCCAGGCCCGACCGGAGGACCGACGGCGACGAGGACGCCGACCCCGCCGCCGGCGGCGCGCCAGCGCGACGAGACGACCGAGGGTACGGACGACACGAACAACCCGCTGGACGGCCTGCGGCGGCCGGGTTCGCGGGCGCCGGTCGTCCCCGTCGGGCTCGGTGTCGGCGCTCTCGCGATGCTCACGCCGTCGGTCGTCGCCGTGCTGACCCGTCGCCGGCGGCGGGCGCGCGCGACCGGCCACCTCGGCCGGATCCACGCGGCGTGGGAGACGCTCGCTGACGCGGCCGAGGACACGGGGTACGCGTTGCGCGCCGCGGACTCGCCGCGGACAGCGGCGCGACGACTCGTCACCCTGGCCTCGTTGACGGGTACCGCGGCGGACGAGGTCGCCCGCCTCGCGGGGGCCGAGGAACGCGCGAGGTACGCGTTGTCCGCACCACCGGCCGACGGGCTCGACGCGGGAGTGCACGTGGTGCGCAAGGCATTGCGAGCGTCGTTGCCGCGCGTCGCTCGGATGCGGTCGGTAGCGTTCCCGGCATCGTCGTTGCGGCGGATTGCCGACGGGACGCGGCGGGTCAGCGCGTGGAGCGATCGGATGCGGACGCGGTCCCGCGCATGGGCGCGGGGGCTGGTGCGACGGGGACGGACGCGGGCGGCGTAGCACCCGGCGGGGCAGGCTCGCATCGTTGTGTGCGGGATCTGAGGGCTCTAGGCAGTCGAATCCCGCACACAACGATGCGAGCCCGTGGGGCGAGTGCCGCTCGACCCCTTAGCGGTCGCCGCGGTCCTCGAAGCGGCGGCGGAACCGTTCCTCTGCGCGGTCGCGGAACGACGTACGCGGGCCACGGCCGCGGCCGCCGCCCTTGCCTTCGCGACCCGTCCCCTCGCCGCGGCTGAGGCGCTGCAGCCCGCGGGCGATGACGAGCGCGGCGGCGAGCATGAGGAGGAACCCGGCGACGCCGACGACGACGTTGCGGATGATCGCGCCCGCGACGAGCGCAGCGAGACCGACGACGAGGAGCGCCGCGAACCGCTTGACCCGGCGGATGAGGTGCGACTTGAGATCGTGCGACCGCACGGCCGACGCGAACTTGGGGTCGTCGGCGTACAACTGCCGCTCGATCTGGTCGAGCAGCCGCTGTTCGTGCTCGGAGAGCGGCACGGAGCGCTCCTGGTGCGGGTCGCGGGTTTGAGTCTTGCTTGCAGGATACGTCGGCACGAACGCGGCGGGGAAGCGGTGACAGGTGCGCGTCGCCGGGTCGTGACCTCGCCGGGTCCGCGGTCGGTGCGCGGTCAGTCGCCGGGGCGCAGCTCGCCGGGCGGCGCCGAACGCGCCGCGCTCGGGTTCTCGGTGCCCTTGACCAGCGTCGCGGGGCGGACGGCACCGCGGCCGAAGCGGCGTACCGCGCGGTCGACGGCGCGTTCGGCCTCGCGCCAGCCGGTCTCGGCCGCGCCAAGGACGAGCTGCTCCGGCTCGGTGCCGGACGGGACGAGGTGCTCGACCCGGACACCGACGAGGCGCAGCGGCGTGCCGGCGAGCCGGAGCCCGTCGTAGAGGGCCCGCGCAGTGGCGTAGATCTCCTGGCCGACGTCGGTCGGCGCGGGCAGCGTCTTCGCGCGGGTGGTCGTCGTGAAGTCGGCGCGCCGGACCTTGATGGCGACCGTGCGGCCGGCGTAGCCCGAGTCGCGGAGGCGGGCGGCGGTGCGTTCGGCGAGGCGGAGCAGCTCCCGGTGGATCGCCGCGGCGTCGGCGATGTCGCGGGCGAACGTCTCCTCCGCGCCGATGCTCTTGTCCGGCTCGTGCGGGACGACCGCGCGTTCGTCGCGGCCCCAGGCGAGGGCGTGCAGATGGCCGCCGACGGCCGGGCCGAGCGCGGACTGGAGCGCGGGGAGCGGCGTCGCGGCGATGTCCGCGACGGTGTGCAGGCCGAGGCCGCGCAGCGCTTCTTCCGTACGCTCCCCGACGCCCCAGAGCGCGGCCACCGGCAGCGGGTGCAGGAACGCGAGCGCGTCGTCACTCCGGACTACGAGCAGGCCGTCGGGCTTGCAGCGGGCCGACGCGAGATTGGCGAGGAACTTCGTCGCGGCGACGCCGACCGAGCAGGTGATCCGCTGCTCGTCGAGGACGCGCGCGCGGATCAGCTCGCCGATCGTCGCGGGCGAGCCCATCCGCCGGACCGCGCCGGCGACGTCGAGGAACGCCTCGTCCATCGAGATCGGCTCGACGAGCGGCGTGACCGAGCGGAACACCTCCATGACCGCGCGGGACGTCGCTGCGTACGACTCGAAGTCCGGGTCGACGATCACGGCCTGCGGGCAGAGCCGCCGCGCCCGGGTCATCGGCATGGCGCTGTGCACGCCGAACCGCCGCGCCTCGTACGTCGCACTCGTCACCACCCCGCGCGCGCCCGAGCCCCCGACGATGACCGGCTTGCCCCGGAGCTCGGGACGGCGGCGGACCTCGACGCTCGCGTAGAACGCGTCCATGTCGACGTGCAGGATCGTGCAGCCGGTGTCGTCGCCGCGCGCGCCGGACGGCGGTCCGGTGGGCGCGACGCGGCCGCGGCTCACGGCCCGCTCGTTGGGTGGTCGCCGGCGTTCCGGGAAACGCCGCCGCCGCACGGCGCGATCACGGCGCGGCGTCCCCCGTCATGGCGCGCGGTGCGCGAGGACGTGGAGCTGCGTCGCGAGGTCGCGGTAGGGGTCCCGCGCGGCGGCGGCGAGCTCGAGCCGTACCAGCGCCTCGAACGCGGCGACGTCCGTGTCGAGCAGGGCACCGGCGACGAGGTCGGTGAAGACGCGGACGCCGTGTACGTCGTCCGCGACCAGACCCGCACCGTCGAGCAGCGCGACGAGCTCGGCGCGGTCGTACCGGCGGCTGGTGGCGTCGGCCTCGCCCCACCGACCCGCGGGGTCGTCGAGCGCGACCGCGGCCTCCTCGAAACGGCCCGCGAGCGCGCGCGACACGACCGCGGCGGTGCGGTTGGCCGCGACGACGCTGGCGAGCCCGCCGGGACGCAACGCGTCCGCGACCGCGGCGATGCCCGCTGTCGGGTCGTCGACGACCTCGAGGACGCTGTGGCAGAGCACGACATCGGCCTGTCCGGGACCGAGCGCATCGACCAGCGTCGTGAGGTCGCCCTGGAGCCCGGTGATCGAGCCGTGGGCACCTTCCTCGACGGCGCGGCGTTCGAGGGCGGCGAGCGAGTCGGGTGACGGGTCCACGACGGTGACCCGGTGACCGAGCGCAGCGAGCGGCACCGCGAAACCGCCCGTACCGCCGCCGGCGTCGAGGATGGCGAGCGGGCCGGCGCCGAGCGCGGGCAACGCTGCGGTGAGCGCCTCCCAGACGACGGCGGAGCGCACCCGAGCCCAGTGCGTGAGGTACGGGCGCGGCGCGTCCACGGGGATCCTCCGGCGGCATGCGGGACAGCGGTCCGCGTGCAGGACGAGGCCCGGACGCGTCGCCGGAAGCCTAGACGTGGTCTCACGATCCCCGCCCGTCGCGAGCCGCGTCCGAGCGGCGATCCGGCAAGGCCGCCGAGAACGCAGTCCGGTCGTCGCCCGGGCGCGGCTCGCGCAAGGGGGCGGTCATCCGACGCCTCGGTCGAGCAGGGTCGGCCGCGCCACGCCGGCGAGCTTGGTCTCGACAACCGCGAGGAACGTCTCCGCGTCCCGAAGCAGGTCGTCGGCCTCGCGCGTGGAGACCGATCCGGGCAGCCGCGCCTCGGCGGCCGCGCGCTTGCGCGCGCCCGAGGCGAAGAACGCGGCCCACTCGCCGAGCTCGGGCGCGACGGCCGCGAGGAGCACCCAGGCGCTGAGCGGTCGGCCGCGCCGGGTGGGGGATGCCGCAGGCCGGGCACGGGCGGCGATGACCGCGGCGGCGGCGCGCAGGGCGCTGAGGTGGGCGGACGCGTACCGCTCGGGAGGTGACGTCGTGCCGGCAGCCTCGGCGAGACCGTGATGCGCGGCGGCGAGCAGGTCCTCGGTGGAGGCGGGCAAGGGGGCCACGGTGGGTCCTGGTGGGGGTACGGCGCCGGGGACGCCGAGGCGGGGGGCATGGGTGGGGGCGGGCGTCGCGGCGCGCGAGTGGCGCGACCGTGGCGAGGGCAGGGATGGCCGGGCCACCGGCCGCGGGCCTGCGTCACGGTTGGCGGGTCCGTCGGGGACGGACGGGAGAAGGGTCGGCCGCGCCGCCTGGGCCGTGAGGGGGATCGGCCGTGGTGCGACGGCGCGGCCGGTCCGGGCGGCGACGCGGGCGGGGTGCGCGGTCGCGCGGGCGCGCGGGGAGCGCGCGGGCGCGCGCGGAGGTGCTTCAGCCGAGTCGGGCGGCGCCGGGACGCGGGCCCGAGCGGGTGCCGGCACGGGGAACGGCAGCGGGGTCGGGACGGCGATGGCCCTGGGCGGCCGCGACGGGGTCGGCGGGTACGGCACCGCGAACGACGCCAGCGCCCGCGCCGCGGCCGCCCAGGGGGCACGAGGGCGGAGGCTGCGGTCCGGCGTCGGCCGGGTCGGCGTGGACCGGGTCGGAACGGTCGGCACGACAGACTCCTTCCTCCGTGTCGGCGGTCCGAGTAGGTAGACCGCTCTCCACCCGGCCCGCGGGTGCGGACCGCGCCCTCCATGCGGCTCGGAGGCCGCTCTATCGACTCGTCCCGCGCTAGCGCACGGGACGCGGTCGCCGGGGGAAGGCGGCGAAGGGCGGCACCGGTCCGGCCGGGCGCTTCCCCACGCCCTACCGGACCGGCGGCCCGGCCGTCCGGCGCCGAGGGTCGAGACTCGGCGCCGGGCGGACGGGGTCTTCCGCCACGGCCCGCCGGCGTTCGCGAGTGACGCCGGTCGCGGTCATTCGAACAGGTGTTCGAACAGGTGGAGAGTAGCGCGGGGGTGGGACGGAAGGCAAGGGGGTGGGGGCGGGGGTGTGGACAGCGGTCAGGCGAGCGGCGGCCGGGCGGTCCCGGACCACCCGGCCGCTGGGTGACGACTGCTCGAACAGCAGCGCCTCAGTGACCCGCGCGGCGACCGGGAGGAGTGACCGCACGGCGGCCTCCGCGGCGTCGAGCACGGACGGCGGCGCGCCGTCGCGGACCGTGCGGTGCGGGACGACGGTCGAAGCGGCCGCGGTACGGCGGGTGCCCCGGCCTGCGCAGCCAACGCCGCCGTGCGGGCCACGAACGCCGCCACCGGCTCGGGCGCGAGGTAGCGGACCCGGTCCGCGAACCGTTCGACCGCGGCAAAGCGACCGCCCACCCCGGGCGCCGCGGCGCGGAGCGCCGCCAGATCGGCGACGGCGGACGCCGGCACCGGCGGCGGGACGAACGGGGTGGAGCAGCGTCACGTGCGCCAGGACGCCCAGCACCGCGGCCGGGTCCCGCCGGGCCCGCCACTCCCCCACGACCGGCTCGGCCGACGGGACGCTGACGACGATCCCGGACTCCGCGACCGCGGTCACGGGCGGAGCGTGCGGGCGAGCCGGCCGCGTCACGCCGCGGAACGAGGCGGGATACTCGACCTCGTGCCCGCCAACCCACTCGACGTCGCCGATCTCGGCGACCGGGTCCGCAAGGCGCTCGAGGCGTTCCTCGCCCGCCAGGCCGCGACCCTCGACGCGATCGCCGAGGACCTCGGACCGATCGCGGACGCGCTCGCCGAGTTCGTCCTCGACGGGGGGAAGCGGCTACGGCCGGCGTTCTGCTACTGGGGGTGGCGGGGCGCCGGTGGGCCCGACACCGACGACATCGTCGCGGCGGCCGCGTGTCTCGAGCTGCTGCACGCGTGCGCGCTCGTCCACGACGACGTCATGGACGGCTCGGACACCCGCCGGGGACGGCCGGCAGTGCACCGGCGTTTCGCGAGCCTGCACCGCGGCGAGCTGTGGCTCGGGGACGCGGAGACGTTTGGTCGTAGCGCGGCGATCCTGCTCGGCGACCTCTCGCTCATCTGGGCGGACCAGCTCCTCAACACGTCCGGCATCGCCGGCGAGGCCCTGCTGCGCGCGCAGGGCACGTACGACGAGATGCGCGGCGAGCTCATGGCAGGGCAGTACCTCGACCTGCTCGAACAGGTCCGCGGCAGCAACGACGTCGACCGAGCTTTGCGCGTCGCGCGATACAAGAGCGCGAAGTACACGGTCGAACGCCCCCTCCACCTCGGCGGCCTCCTCGCGGACGCGGGTCCGGAGGTGCTGGCGACGTACACGGCGTACGGCCTGCCGCTCGGCGAGGCGTTCCAGCTTCGCGACGACGTGCTCGGCGTGTTCGGCGACCCGGCCCTGACGGGCAAGCCGGCGGGCGACGACCTGCGCGAGGGCAAGCGCACCGTCCTCGTCATGACCGCGATGC
>CBQZLL010000130.1:0-8589 GCA_967749945.1 uncultured Frankiaceae bacterium | reverse complement strand
CGCTCACCTTCGCGTACACCGGCGGTCGCGTCACGTCGGTGTCGACGACCCCGGTGACGGGCCCGACCTACAGCGGCGCGCTGACATGGCACTACGCCTACGACGTCGACAAGCTCACCGCGGTCTGCGATCCACGCGACAACGACACCGCGACCGGGAGCTGCACGCGATACACCTATACCGGTGGCCGGCTCAGCGCGATCACCCGCCCCAAGGGCAACGACTCCCTTCAGGTCTCCTACGGCACCGACGGCAAGGTCGCGTGGACGAAGAACGGCACCGGAGACCAGACCAGCTTCCTATACGGCGCCGGTGTGACGCAGGTGACCGACCCGCGTGGGTATCACAGCGACTACTTCTACGATCCGCAGTGGCGCACGACCGAGCTCATCGACCCGGCGGGAGGTGTCACGACCTACCGGTACGACACCAACGGGTTCCGCAACGCGGTCACGGATGCAAACGGCAACACCGCGTCGATGACCTACGACGCCACCGGCAACCAGCTCTCGCAGACGAACGCCGAGGGGCAAACGACGTGGTTCGGCTATGACAGCGACGACAACCTCACGGCACGGCGTGAGGCGCGCTCGAGCTCGTCGTCGGACACCACCTACCGCACGACATTCACGTACAACGCCGCCGGCGACAAGTTGACCGAGACGTCGCCACCCACCGCGGAGCTCCCGTCCGGTGTCACTCAGTCGATGACGTACACGACGGGCAGCGAAGACTTCGGCTGGGGCGTCGTTCCGGCCGGGCTGCTGCGGACCGGCAATCCCGGCCGCGGTAGCTCGACGAGCTACGAGTACGACGCCAAGGGTGACCTGCGCCGCCGGACCGACGCGTCCGGACTCGTGACGACCTTCACGTACGACGCGCTCGGGCGGCTCCTCACGACGACGAAGACGTGGGCGGAAGGCTCGGCCACGGCGACGCAGACCTGGGATCAGCTCGGCGACGTGTTGAGCGTCACCGATCCGGCCGTGACCGACACCGCCGTGACGCCGCAGGTGGTCAACCAGAAGCGGACCGTCAACGCGTACGACGGAAACCAGAACATCACCTCGACCGTCGTCAGCGACGTCGGCGGATCCGCATCACCGACACCGACTCGAACGACTCTCTACGGCTACGACAACGCCGACCGGCTCTTGACCACGACCGACGCCGAGCTCGGTGTGACGTCCCGAACGTTCGACGCCAACGGCGACGTGGCGACGGTTACCGACGCCGAGGGCCGCACCTACCGGACCTCCCACGACGAGGTGAGCCGGCCGATCACGCTGACGCTCCTCGGCTTCGTCGACGACCCGGTGACTTCCTCGACGCCGCGCGACGTCGTGCTCGCCCGGTACACGTACGACGCCGCGGGCCGGAAACTGACCGAGTCACGGCCCGTACCCGGGACGGGCGGTCGCGCGGGACAGATCGCGCCAGCATCGGTCCCGATGCGCCAGCTGCGTTTCGCCTACGACAAGGCCGACCGGTTGTTGACGCAGATGCTGGCCGGCTACCACAACCGCGGCGGCGTCGCTCCGGCGTTGCGCGACGTGGTGCTGGCGTCGAAGACGTACGACGCGGCCGGCAACGTCCTGACCGAGACGACCGGCGGTGGGCTGCATCAGGTGTCGAACGTCTACGACGCCGCGAGCCGGCTGCAGATCTCGACCCTCGAGCTCGGCACGGATGACCGGGTGACCGAGTTCGACTACGACGAGGTGGGCCACACCACTCGCCAGACCGACACGCAGGCGACCTCGACCGCGGAGACCCGGTTCGAGTACGACGCCGCCAACCGGCTCGTGACGCAAACCGTCGAGAACGGCGCGGTCGATCTGGCTACGACGTTCGGCTACGACGAGCGCGGCCCGCGGACGTCGGTCGTGGAACCCCGTGGCAACCTCGCGGGTGCTGCACCCGCTGACTACCGTACGGACTCGATGTACGACGTCGTCGGGCGGCTGGTCCGGGTGCAGGCGCCGCCGGTGTCGGTCGAGAACGTCGGTGGCACCGCGTCGACGATGCGACCGACGACGACGTACGGCTACGACGCGGTCGGTAACCAGGTGGCGAGCGTCGACGCTCGCGGCAACGTCACCACGACGACGTTCGACCGGCTCGACCGGCGGGTCCGGATCGACTACCCCGCCTACACCCCGCCGGGCGGGACTTCGCTGAGCCCGTACGAGACCTTCACCTACGACCATGTGGGCAACCTCGTCGCGTCGCGCACGCGGAGGGGCCAGGTCACCGACTACACCTTCGACGCGCGTAACCGCGTGGTGCGGCAGCTCGACCCGCTGGTCACGGGCCAGCCGGCGCGCGGCGCCGGTTTCTTCGGCTACGACGACGCCGGGAACGCGACGTCGACGTCGGATCCGACCGGGGCGACGGTGACCGCGACGTTCGACGATCTGAGCCGGATGCGTACCAGGAGCCAGGTCGTCCGGCAGGTGGCGCCGGCGGGCACGTTCACGACGACGTTCGACTACGACGATCTCGGCAACCAGACGTACACCGCGGATCCGACCGGCGTCGTCACCACGGCGACGTTCAACGCGGCGGGTGACCGGACGAGCGTCACTGACGCGCTGGGCAAGACCACGAGCAGCGGCTACGACGTCGGCGATCGGGTGACGTCGGTGACCGATCCGCTCGACCGCGTGGTCGAGTACGTGTACGACGCTGCGGGGCGGCCGACGTCGACGCTGCACCGGGCGGGTCCGGCCGGGTCGGTGCTGTCGGCGGAGTTCTCCGGCTGGGACGCCGCGGGTAACCAGACCGAGTTCCGCTCTGCGCGCTCGGCGGACGCGAGCGACACCACCTATCTGACGACCTACACCTACGACGCGACCGGGCGGCTCGCGCAGGTCAGCCAGCCTGACGCGGGCGGGCCGATCGTCACCGGCTACGGCTATGACGCCGCGGGTAACCTGACGCGGCGTACTGATGGGCGGGGTAATGCGACGACATTCACGTGGACGTCGTGGAATACGCCGGAGTCGACGGTGGAGCCGCCGGCCCCGGCGGCGGGGTTGCCGCCGGCCACCGATCCGCCGGTGAACCGTACGTTCACGACGAGCTACGACGCCGGTGGTCTGCCGGTGGGGGAGACGCAGCCGGGTATCACGCTCACCCGCACGTTCGACGAGCTCGGCCGGTTGACGGTGGAGAGCGGAACGGACAACGGCGGTGTGACGTCGACGAGCCGGGCCTTTGGCTACGATCTGGCGGGTCGGCGTACGTCGGTGAGCCATCCGTCCGGTGCGATCTCGTTGGGTTATGACGATCGGGGGCTGGTGCTGTCGAGCTCGGTGCCGGGCTCGGCTGCGGTGGCGGCGTCGTTCGGTTATGACGGTGCTGGGCGGATGACGCAGCGTACGGACGCGGCGGGGACCACCACTTACTCCTACACCGGCCGGGGTGAGCTCGATGTGGTGCAGGACGGGTTGACGGGGTTGAGCAGCGACTACGGCTGGGACGACGCGGGCCAGGTGTCGTCGGTCAGCTACGGTACGGCGCCGGCCACGGCGCGGGCGTATGGCTATGACAGCAAGGGCCGCCTCTCGACTGACACGCTGAGCCAGGGTGCGGCGACGGTCGCCGCGACGAGCTACGGCTACGACGCCGAGGACGAGGTGACGGATCAGACGATCACTGCGGCGGGTAATCCGGCGGCGGGTCATCACAGCTACGGCTACGACCGGTCGGGCCGGCTGGCGTCGTGGACGAGCCCGGGCGGGGCCACCACCGCGTATGCGTATGACGGGGCGGGGAACCGGATCCAGGCGGGTGCAGTGGCGGCGGCCTACGACCCGCGCAACCGGCTCACGACACAGGGGTCGAAGACCTACACCTGGTCGAACCGGGGCACGTTGAGCGCGGTGGTGGACGGCCTGGTGGTGACGCCGGTGGCGTTCGACCCGTTGGGGCGGATGACCGGCTACGGGTCCACTACTTACGGCTATGACGGCCTGGGCCGGATCGCGGCGCGGGGGTCGGCGAGTTTCGGCTATGGCGGGACGGAGACGGATCCGGTCAGTGATGGTGCGCAGCGGTTTGCCCGCAGCCCGGCGGGTGACCTGGTGGCGCTGGCGGCGGGTGCCACGGTGGCGCTGGCGGGAGCCAACCGGCATGGGGACGTGTCGTGGTTGTTGAGTGCGGCGGGTTCGGTGACGGACACGAAGGTGTTCGGCCCGTACGGGCAGGTGGCGGGGTCGAGCGGCGCGACGGGGGCGGATGTCGGGTTCCAGGGGGACTGGACGGATCCGGTGACGGGGCTGGTGGACATGGGCCGGCGGTGGTATCAGCCGGACGCCGGGTCGTTCACCGCGCGGGACGCCGTGTTCGGGGAGCTGCGGTCGCCGGTGAGCCTGAACCGTTACACCTACGCCAACGGCGACCCGCTGGGCTACTTCGACCCGGACGGGCAGTGGGGGTTCAGCCTGAAGAAGTGGGCGGCCAGCGCCTGGCACGCGGCGAGCGCCGCCTATAGCTGGGCGGCGGGTGCCGCCGTCACGGCGGCCCGGTGGGCCAGCGCCGAGGTGCACGCGGCGGGCAGCGGGCTGGCGACGGCGGCGCGGACGGTGTCGACCAGGGCCGCGGCGTACGGGCGCGCCGGTGCCCGGATGGCGGCCCGCGCGGGCCGCGCCGTCGGGCGGGCGGTGACCCTGCCGGTGCGGGCGTGCGCCCGGTCGAGCACCTGCCGCACGGTCGCCGTCGCCGCGGCGGTCACCGCCGCCGCGGTGGTGTGCACCGCGTGCGCGGTTGGTGCCGCCATCGGGGCCGGCATCGGCGGCGGGATCGGTGTCGCCACCTGCCACGGCGACCCGGCCTGCATCGCCCGCAGCGCCATCGTCGGCGCAGCCGGCGGCGCCGTCGCCCCCATCGGCGGGGAAGGCCTGGCCGGCGCGCTGCTCAGCGGCGCCCTCGCCGGCGCCACCACCGGCGCCGCCGGACAGACCATCAACGGCCACTACAACCCCAGGGCACTCCTCCTCGACACCGCCACCGGAGCCGCCACCGCCGGCCTCCTCCACGGCGCACTCGGCGTGCTAGGCCCCACCACCGCCGCCACAGCCGCAGAAGAGGCCCTGACGACTCCCAGAGTCGGGAGTGCGAAGCTGCAGAACATCATCGATGACCTGTACAAGGGCACTACCAAACCTGGGCGAGTTGGAACGGGCACGACGGCAGACGCGATCCGCTACGAGTTGAGGACGGGAGAGCAAGTCTTCGGTCGATCCCATGTTCAGAAGGGCGAGGACTACGTCCGGGGTATCGAAAACTGGCTGAAGCGGAATCCTGAGGCGGACTACTACGACCGGCTCGTAGGACGAAGCATCGCGGACGATCTTCTCGATGCGCTCGGACGGTCCGGATGAGCGAAGCCACTATCGCTGTCGTTGATCGATTAGTCGAAGCATGCACCACGCTCAAGCCGCTCTTCGACGAGCACCTGGAAGACAACTTTGGTGAGGTACTGCCCCACGTGTTCCTCGGCGAAGTGACACGCCATCTCGTGGGGGAGGCAGCGGGTGACGCCGGCTCCCGAGCTGTCGAAACCACCCTGCGTCAGCTCGAGGATGAGTTCGCCTCCGGCACTGACGAGGTCAAGGAGTTCATCGCGGTGTCCTTTCTCGAGAATCTGCCGGAGAGCCCGGCGCCAGGCCTTGACCTACGACTGCGACTAGGGCCATCGCTCAAGGCTGAGTTGTCGAGAATGCGGGAGCGGTGATCTGGTCCGCGGGGAGACGGTTCGCTTGCGCTGTCGTCGCAGTGGTTGGGCTGTATCTGCTCGCCGGGTTCCACATCTCGCCGTCGTCAGCCCTCGCGGTGGGTCGGGCTGTCGCCCTGACGCACGGGGGGACAGCTACGACCGCCCCCACCGTTGCGCCGCCGGGAGGTGGCTCATCCGATGCTCTTGCGCCACGGCAGGACAACCTGGATTGGAGCCGCCACGCGGAAGCCGCCCGATCTGCGGTGGAAACGACTACCGGAGTTGCCGCAAACATTGGTGATGACCTCGCTCGAGTCGGACGCTGGATGTCGCCTGGCGAGCACGGCGGATGACCGGCTACGGGTCCACTACTTACGGCTATGACGGCCTGGGCCGGATCGCGGCGCGGGGGTCGGCGAGTTTCGGCTATGGCGGGACGGAGACGGATCCGGTCAGTGATGGTGCGCAGCGGTTTGCCCGCAGCCCGGCGGGTGACCTGGTGGCGCTGGCGGCGGGTGCCACGGTGGCGCTGGCGGGAGCCAACCGGCATGGGGACGTGTCGTGGTTGTTGAGTGCGGCGGGTTCGGTGACGGACACGAAGGTGTTCGGCCCGTACGGGCAGGTGGCGGGGTCGAGCGGCGCGACGGGGGCGGATGTCGGGTTCCAGGGGGACTGGACGGATCCGGTGACGGGGCTGGTGGACATGGGCCGGCGGTGGTATCAGCCGGACGCCGGGTCGTTCACCGCGCGGGACGCCGTGTTCGGGGAGCTGCGGTCGCCGGTGAGCCTGAACCGTTACACCTACGCCAACGGCGACCCGCTGGGCTACTTCGACCCGGACGGGCAGTGGGGGTTCAGCCTGAAGAAGTGGGCGGCCAGCGCCTGGCACGCGGCGAGCGCCGCCTATAGCTGGGCGGCGGGTGCCGCCGTCACGGCGGCCCGGTGGGCCAGCGCCGAGGTGCACGCGGCGGGCAGCGGGCTGGCGACGGCGGCGCGGACGGTGTCGACCAGGGCCGCGGCGTACGGGCGCGCCGGTGCCCGGATGGCGGCCCGCGCGGGCCGCGCCGTCGGGCGGGCGGTGACCCTGCCGGTGCGGGCGTGCGCCCGGTCGAGCACCTGCCGCACGGTCGCCGTCGCCGCGGCGGTCACCGCCGCCGCGGTGGTGTGCACCGCGTGCGCGGTTGGTGCCGCCATCGGGGCCGGCATCGGCGGCGGGATCGGTGTCGCCACCTGCCACGGCGACCCGGCCTGCATCGCCCGCAGCGCCATCGTCGGCGCAGCCGGCGGCGCCGTCGCCCCCATCGGCGGGGAAGGCCTGGCCGGCGCGCTGCTCAGCGGCGCCCTCGCCGGCGCCACCACCGGCGCCGCCGGACAGACCATCAACGGCCACTACAACCCCAGGGCACTCCTCCTCGACACCGCCACCGGAGCCGCCACCGCCGGCCTCCTCCACGGCGCACTCGGCATGCGAGGCCCCACCACCACCGCCACAGCCGCAGAAACAGGAGGAGCCGGGGCTGCGCGTTCGACCAACTTCATCGTTCACCCCAACGGCGACGTCGTCCCCATTCCCAAGGGCGCTGTAGGCCCGACGCCGGTGGACAGCGGGAAGGGCTTCCAGTTCACAGGTGGTAGCGGCGGGCATGGTCTCGACCCGCGTACGACCGACGTTCGGATCATGGATCCGGTCACGACGGGGAAGTACCAGTACCCCAACGGCTACGTGTCCTACTCGAACGGCTCCGGCCAGGCGGTCAATCCGTACACCGGGCAGACGGTTGGCAAGGCCGACCCGTGGTGGCATTGGCCCTTCTGATGATGATCGAGGACCTGTTCACTGACGCCGACCGGCGGCGGTTCGCGGCGCAACCCGAGATGGATCCGCTGAGCGAGGCATCCGCCTTGCAGGAGGCCCAGCTGCTGGATGTCCGTGTCCATGCGCTGACATCGACCGTGGGTCTGCTCTTCGACCTCCGGACCGCCCTGCAGTTCATGGAGGGCAACACGGCGCTGCTGATCGCCCGCGGAGTTCGGGAGTTCGGATGGGCGGCTGAGCCGAGAGCGTCGACCCGGACGGCCTGGAACGTGGTCAGCTCCGAGCCGACGATCAGCGACCGCGTCTTCTCGATCCGACTCGGCTTCGTCCCGAGCGCTCGGCTGACCTTGGCTGCGGACAGTGCCGAGTTCTATGTGGGTGATGTGGACGCCATCGGCGACACCCCGCCCGACTACGGCGGTGCTGATGAAGCGGCGATCCGCGCTGGACTCGCAGACTGGACGTCGCCCTTTTCGCCGGTCCACGCCGTTTTCCTTGATCGTGATCCCGCCGGTAGCTGACCGACTCGAGCAGCACGGCGAGTCAGGCTGTCGCCCGGGGGCTTCAAGATCACGAAGGCGCGTGACTCTTCTGGCACTTGAGGTCGGGGGCTCGGCTGAGAGCGCCGCTGAGGGTCCCGCGTTGGGTCAGCTGGCTCCGCCGGTGAGGGCTTGGAGCTCGTGCTTCATGACGAAAGCGTCGAGGACTTTGAGCATCGCGGCTTGGTCGTCGGCGTCGAGCGCGGCGAGGTCGGCGAGCTTGTCACCGAGGAGGTTTGAACCGGATGATTCCGTTCCGACGCGGGCGGTGCGATCTCGTTGGCTTATGACGATCGGGGGCTGGTGCAGCCGAGCTCGGTGTGAACCGCGCGGCGCGCCCGGGGCTCCCAGACGACGGCGGCCGGTAGACTGCGCGCGCCGCCATCCCTGGGAGTAACACCGTGAGTTCCGCCGTGAGCGCGGCCCACCCGCCGCTGCGCCCCGCCGAAGCCGCCGAGACCGTCGACGTCACCGTCGTGCTGCCTTGCTGCAACGAGGTGGGCCACGTCGTC
>CBQZLL010000129.1:0-8652 GCA_967749945.1 uncultured Frankiaceae bacterium | reverse complement strand
CCATCGCCTCGTGATATTGGCGATGGTTTGCACCAAATGCGTGCAGAACCTCGCCAAGATCACGAGTTCGGGGCCACCTACGGCCGCGCCTCCAGGACGAGGTTGAACGGCGTCTCCGTCGCGCGCCGGAACCGGGTGAACCCCGCACCCGTCACGACCTCGCGCAGCCTCGCCTCGCCGGCTTGGGCGCCGAGCCCGAGACCGACCTCCTGCGAGAGCGACGCGGGCGTGCAGATCACCGTCGACGCGCCGTAGAAGACTCGCCCTACCGGGTTGAGGTTGTCCTCGATCCGGTCGTGCGCGTAGGGCTCGACGAGCAGCCAGGTCCCGTCAGGCGCGAGCGTCGACAGCACGTGCCGCGCGGCGCCCGCCGGATCGCCCATGTCGTGTAGGCAGTCGAAGAACGCGACGAGATCGTAACCCGTGCCCGGGTAGTCCTGCGCGCTCGCGACCTCGAAGGTGACCCGGTCGCTCACGCCCGCCTCGGCCGCGGCCTTGCGCGCGCGGTCGATCGACGCGACGTGGTAGTCGAACCCGACGAACGTCGACGTCGGGTACGCCTGCGCCAGCACGATTGCCGACGCGCCGTGCCCGCACCCGACGTCGGCGACCCGCGCCCCCGCGCGCAGCTTCGCGTCGACGCCGTCGAGCGCCGGGATCCACGCCGACTCGAGGTTGGCGGCGTACCCGGGCCGGAAGAACCGTTCGGTGCCGTGGAAGAGCTCGTGGTCGTGCTCGTGCCAGCCGAGACCGCCGTCGCCGGTGAACGCGTCGAGCACCTTCGGCAGGTCGCGGTAGATGGAGAGCACGACCTGCGCGAAGCCGCCGAGGAACACCGGGCTGTCCTCCTGCGCCAGCGCGAACGCCTGCTCCTCGGGCAACGTGAACGTGCCCGTCGCCGCGTCGTACGAGACATAGCCGCCGGCGGCCTGGTTCGCGAGCCACTCGCGGACGAGGCGTTCGTTGGTGCCGGTGCGCGACGCGACCTCGGCCGGGGTCAGCGGGCCCGCGCCCGCCATCGCCCGGTACAGACCGAGCTTGTCGCCGATGACGGTCAGCGCGGTCGACACGGCCGCGCCGAGGTCGACGACCGCCCCGCCCACGAACGCTTCGAGCTTGCCTTCGTCGATGGCCATGACAGCCCCTCCTGTTCGTGCCACCAGTGGTCTCCGGCGGCGGACGAGGCGCACACTGGCCGCGCCGCCTTGCAGCGGGCTTGCACCGAAATGGGGCGCACCGTTGCAAGGTCGCTGCAAACCCGTGGCGGGAGGGTGCGTACACCACCTCGACGCACCCAGGGAGGGCGACATGGCAGACACCGCGATCGACCGGCTGCTCGCCGGGATCACCGCGGGCTCCGGCATCGGTACCGACGTCTTCGCGGACGACGCGGCGTTCGACGCGACCGTGCCGGGCTGGCGGTTCACGCTCGACAACGCGGCCGCGATCCGCCGCCAGCTCGCGGCGTGGTTCGCCGACCCGGCGGAGTTCGAGGAGCTGGACCGGGTGCCCACGCCCGACGGCGAAGTCGTGACGTTCCAGCTCACCTGGACCGAACAGGGCGAGCTGCACGCCGCGCACCAGGCGCACGTCATCCGCGTCGACCGCGACCGCATCGTCGCCGACACGATGTTCTGCGGAGGCCGCTGGCCGGCGCCGCTGCTCGCGGAGATGGCCCGTGCCTGAGGTGCTGGAACTGCTGGCCGGCGCGACGTCGCGGGAGCCGCTGAACCGCGACGACGGCAAGTCGGGGGCGTCCCTCGAACGCGTCGTCACCGGCGGCACGGCGTACGTCCTCAAGCACTTCAACGTCGCCGACGACTGGCTGCTCCGGGCGTCGGGCGACCTCGGCTGCCGGGCCGTCGCGCTGTGGGAGCTCGGCCTCTACGACGCGATGCCGGCCTGCATCGACCACACCGTCGTCGGCGCGTACCGCGAGCCGGACCGCGGTCCGTGGGCGGCGGCGCTGCTCATGCGCGACGTGTCGCCGTGGCTCGTACCCGAGGGCGACAGCGTGCTCGACCTGGCGACCCACCACCGCTTCCTCGACCACATGGCCGAGCAGCACGCCGCGCTCTGGGGCTGGCGCGACACGTACGGCCTGCTGCCGATGTCGACGCGGTACCAGATCCTCACGCCGCAGATGAGCGCGCTGGAAGCCGCGCGTGGCGGCACCGACGAGGTCCCCCGCTACGTCGCCACGGGATGGCGGCGACTCGACGAGGTGACGCCCGCGCTCGCGGTCGCGGCGCGCCGTCTCGTCGCCGATCCCTGGCCGCTCGTGTCGGCCCTCGCGACGACGCCCGCGACGTTCCTCCAAGGCGACTGGAAGTTCGGCAACATGGGCGCCGGACCCGACGGCCGGACCATCCTGCTCGACTGGGACCGGCCCGGCGAGGGGCCCGCGACGTTCGACCTCACCTGGTACCTCGGCGTCAACTGCGACCGGCTCCCCGAGTCGAAGGAGTCGGCGATCGACTACTACCGGTCGCGGCTCGACGCCGCCGGCATCGCGACCGACGCGTGGTGGGAGCGCCAGTTCGCGCTGACGGCGTTGGGGACGTTCCTCGAGCTCGGCTGGTCGAAGGCCGACGGCGACCCGGCGGAGCTCGCGTGGTGGGAGGAACGGTGCCACCAGGCGCTCCCCCTGCTCGACTGACCCGGGACATCGGCGCGGCGTACGGCGCCTCCGCGGATGCCTGGGCGGACGGGCCGGAGCGCCTCTACGCCGCGCTCGCCGGCGCGCTGCTCGACCGCAGCCCGCGCCCTCTTGTCGCGCGTCGGGTCATCGACGTCGGGACCGGCACCGGTGTCGCGGCCCGCGCCTTGCTGGCGCGCGGAGCCGTCCCGTACGGCGTCGACCTCTCGCTCGGGATGCTGCGTCACGGCTCGTCGCGGGCACCGGGCGTGGTCGCCGACGCCCCCGCGCTGCCGTTCGGTACGGCGAGCGCGGGCGGCGTCGTGTACGCGTGCTGCCTCAACCACCTCGCCGACCCGGTCGCCGCGTTGCGCGAGGCGCGCCGGGTCGTCGCGCCGGGCGGCGTCGTACTCGGGTCGGTCTTCGCGGAGACCACCGACCACCCGGCGAAGGCGCAGGTCGAGCAGGTGCTCGTCGACCATGGCTGGCAGCGTCCTGACTGGCATGCCGCGCTCAAGGACCTCACCGAGCCGCTGCTCGCGACCGCCGACCGCTTCGCGGCCGCGGCGACGGCGGCCGGACTCGGGGCCGTCGACGTCGTCGAGACCGCCGTCGACACCGGTCTGTCCGACGCCGCGGGGATCGCGTCGTGGCGGCTCGGCATGGCGCACGTCGCGCCGTTCGTCGCCGCGCTCACACCCGACGAACGCGCCGCGCTCGTCGGGGACGCGCAGCGCGCGGTCGGCCCGGCGCCCGAGCCGGTGCGACCGCGGGTCGTGCTGCTCGCGGCGGTCGCCTAGAGGACGCTGGCGGCGTAGCGGCGCAGGCCGTCGGCGTACGGACCGGCCGCGGCGGCGAGCCGGGCCAACCGCTCCCCCGCCCACCCGTGCCAGGCGTCGACGCCCGCGGCGGCCGCGAGGTCGGCGGTGAGTCGCCACGCCTCGAGACCGGCGAGGTCGTCGAGCGCGCCGAGGTCGTTCGCGACCGTGTCGAGGTCGACGCCGTCGCCGTGGCGGAGCGCGGCCTCGGCGGCGAGCAGCCGGGCCAGCACCTGGTACCGCCGGACACCACGCTCCGACGCGTCGTCGAGCACCGCGACGGCGTTCGCCGACGCATCGTCGTAGCGGCCGTCGGCGAGCGCAAGGCGGCCGCGCAAGAGCGCGGTACGCAGGACGTGCCGCCAGCGCAGTGCGTGCTCGACCGCCTGGAGTGGCGCCGCCCGGTCGAGGTGGCCGGCCGCCCCCGCGAGGTCGCCGCGCAGCAGGCACCCGGCCGCGAGGTCGAGCAGTCCGTGCGCCTGCGCCTCGGCCTGCTCGACACCGGCGGCGCGTTCGACGCCGATGACGTTCGCGTCGTCGGCGGCGGCGAACGCGGCGAGCCCGCGGTACACGTAGCCGCGGCAGTTGTCGGCGCGGCCCGCGACCCGGCGCATCTGGAGGCGTTCCGCCTCGACGTCCTGGCGGGCGAGCAGGTCGAGCGCGTCGAGCGGCCGCCCGCGCCCGGCCAGCGCGAGCGCGCGGAACTGCAGCAGGTGCACCGGCCACACCTGGTCCTGACCGGGCGGGCGCTGTTGCGCGGCGAGCAGCCGGTCGGCGTCGGCGTACGCGCCGCGCAGGTACGCGAGCGCGCCGGTGAACACGCCGATCGTCGCCGCGGCCGGGGCCGGCGCGGCCGGGAGGTCCGCGGCGCGCATACGTTCCTCCGCGCCGTCGAGGTCGCCCATCGACATCGCGACGCGGCCCGCCGCGGCGAGGCAGGTCGCGCGGTCGGCCGCGGTCGTGGCGACCCGAGCACCCTCGTCGGCGAGCGCGAGCGCGCGGCCGAAGTCCCGCGGCGTCGCGACGTAGGCGGCCAGGCTGGCGACGTCGTACGACGCCGCGCACGGGTCGGCGGCGAGCGCCAGCGCCGCGTCCGCCGCGCCCTCGGCCGGTCGGCTCGCGCGGATCAACGCGTGCGCGCGCTGCCGCCGTAGCGCCGGGGTGTCGGCGAGCGCGACCGCCTCGTCGAGCAACCGGACCGCCTCGGCGTAGTCGAACCGCGACGTCGCGACGCCGGCCGCGGTCGCGAGCGCGCGAGCGGCGAGGTCGTGGTCGCCACCGAGCCGCGCGTGGTACACGACCGCGAGCGGCTCGACGCCCGGCCGCGCGTCGAGGAACCGCGCCGCCTCGCGATGCAGCAACGCCCGCCGCGATGCGCTGGTCGCCGCCGCGAGCGCCTCGCGGACCAGCGCGTGCCGGAACGCGAACGACGGCCCGCGCTCCTCCAGCAGGCGCCGCCGCGCGCCCTCTTCGAGGTGGTCGAGGATCTCGACGGGTGGCCGCGCGAGCACCGCGCAGAGCAGGTCGAGGTCGACCTCGGGGCCGAGCACCGCGGCTGCCCGCAACGTCGCCGCGACGTCCGGGCCCGCACGCTCGCAGCGTTCGGCGACCGCGGCCCGCAACGACTCCGGCATCGCCGCGTCGTCGTCCGCCGCCGCCAGCTCGACGAGGAACAGCGGGTGCCCGCCACTGCGCTCGTACACCGCCTTGGCGCGGTCCGCGCCGACCGCGAGCGCGGCGGCGGCGCGGTCGAGCGGACCGAGCGCGATCGTCGTCCCGGCCTCGATCGGCGGGCCCTCGGCGGGACGACGACCGAGGACGACGAGCAACGCGCCCGCGCGACGGTGCGCGAGCCGGAGCCACCCGGCACTCGCGGCATCAAGCAGGTGCGCGTCGTCGAGGACGAGCGCGACGGGGCCGCCGATACCGTCGAACGCACCGAGCAGTGCGGCGTAGAGGACCGCTTGCGCGATGCCCTCGGCCGACGGTACGACGGGTGCGCCGACGCCGCTCACGCCGAGCAACGGACCGAGCAACCCGGCTCCGTCACCGATGACGCGGACCGCGTCGTCGCGCGGCAAGCTGCGCAGGTACGCGGCGAGCGCATCGAGCACCGGCTGCAACGGAACGGCCCGGCCGAGCTCGTCGCACCGGGCGGTGAGGACGGTCACGGACTGCGCGGCGACCCACGTCGCGAGCAGCCGGGTCTTCCCGATGCCCGCCTCGCCTTCGACGACGACGACCTCGGGCCTGCCGCCGCGAACCCGGTCGAGGGCCGCGTCGAGCGCGCGCAGCTCCGCGTCGCGCCCGGGCAGCGTCGCGTCGCCGGGCGGGGCAACGGGCGCCACGGTGCCGACGGCGTGGCCGTCGGGAACGCGGTCGGCGAGCACCGCGGCGTGCGCGTCCTCGGTCGCCGGCGCGGGGTTCGCGCCGAGCTCGTCGCGGAGAAGCGCGCGGGTCTCGGCGTACGCCGCCAACGCCAGCGCGGGACGTCCCGCGGCGGCGCACGCGGTCATGTGCAGGCGCAGCGCCGCCTCGTCGTACGGATCGATGTCGAGCGCCGCCTTCGACAGGTCGGCGGCGGCAGTGACGTCGCCCGCGCCGAGTGCCGCCGTCGCGGCCGCGAGCCGGGCCCGGCCGGCGAGCCGTACGGCCTCGGCGCGTTCGGCCGCGCACCACTCCGCCTCCTCGGGCAGCAGCGGGCCGCGGACCAGCGCGAGCGCCGCGTCGGCCGCCGTGCGTGCGGCCGGCCAGCCACCCGCTGCGAGGCGGCGCTCCGCCTCCGCTACGAGATCGCGCAACGCGGCGAGGTCGAGCCAGTCGAGGGCGAGGGCGTAGCCCGCGTCGACCCGGCGCAGCCGTTCCGGTCCGAGCGCCTGCCGCAGGCGGCTGACGAGGACTGAGACCTGCTCGCCAGGCCGCGCGGGCGGCGCGCCGTCCCACACCGCGTCGACGATCCGGTCGGTCGCGACCGCACGATCTGGCGTCAACGCCAGCAACGCGAGCACCCGCCGGCCCTTGCGGCTGCCGAGCGCGCGCGGGTCGACCCCCTCGACCTCGAGCCCGCCGAGCAGCCGGACGCGCAGTGTCGGCCCCGCCCCGCGCTCCGCCACGAAGCCGGTATACACCAGAACCGCGGCGTGGAACGCGACGGCGAGCCGGCCGACTCGTCACGTACGAGCTCGCGGTCGCGGTGGCCGGGCGCAGGTCAGGCTCACCCGGGAGTGGTGACTCCCGGGCAGGGGAACGGCGCCCGGCGGCGAAGCCTCCCCCGCGACGCGGCCGCCCGGGCCGTCCCGATGCCCCGAGGAGCACGATGACGCGCAGGCTGGTACTGCGGAAGGAGACGCTCGCCGAGCTCACGCCCGGCGACCTCGCTCACGTCCGCGGCGGGTCCGTGAGCTTCACCATCGACACGTACCTGACGTACATCTGCACGCCGCTCGCGACCGCGATCGTCCGTGCGGTCACGTACGTGCCCGGGACGCTGAGCGTCCAGGACTGCCCGGGCTGACCCGGCATCCCGAACCCGTGATCTTGGCGATGGTTTGCACCATATGCGTGCGCATTGTCGCCAAGATCACGAAAACCGGTGCCCGGCGGACCGGCGGCCCGCGGGCGTGAGCGGGGTTACGCGCTCTCTTGGGTGTCGTGGCCGAGGTAGGCGCCGACGACCTCCTCGGAGCTCGCCAGGTCCGCGCTGAGTCCTTCGATCGCGACGGCGCCCTTGGCGAGGACGTACGCGCGCTGCGTGTAGCGCAGGGCCATGCCGATGAACTGCTCGACGACGAGGACGCTCGTGCCCGCGGCGTTCACCTCGGCGAGAGCGTCGAAGAGCTGCTCGACCAGGTTGGGCGCGAGGCCCATCGACGCCTCGTCGACGAGCAGCAGCTTCGGGTCGCTCATCAGCGCGCGGCCGACCGCGAGCATCTGCTGCTCGCCGCCCGACATCGTCCCGGCCGCCTGGTGCTGGCGCTCCTTGAGCCGCGGGAAGAGCTCGTACACCCGCCCGGCCCGGTCGTCGAAGTCGCCGCGGTGGTGCCGCCGCGACCAGTTGCCGAGCCGCAGGTTCTCGGTGACGGTGAGGTCCGAGAACAGCTCGCGGCCCTGCGCCAGGTGCGCGACACCCGCGGTGACGACGCGGTGCGGCGCGAGCGTCTTGACCTCGACCCCGGCGATGGTGATCGAGCCGCTCTTGTACGGCAGCAGCCCCGACACCGCCCGCAACGTCGTGGTCTTGCCCGCGCCGTTCGCGCCGAGCAGGGCGACCATCTCGCCGTCCTCGACGCGCAGGCTCAGGCCGCGCAGCGCCTGGACCGGGCCGTAGTAGACGTCGATGTCCTCGACGACGAGCATCAGGTACCTACCAACTCGGAGTCGGGGGCGCCGTTCTCGCTGGTCGTGGTGCCCAGGTACGCGGCGAGGACGCCGGGGTCGTTCGAGACCACGGCCGGGGAACCCTCGGCGATCATCGTGCCGCGGTCGAGGACGTACACGTAGTCGCAGGCAGCGTTGACCATCCGGATGTCGTGCTCGATGAGCAGCACGGACACGCCGAGCCCGCGGACCAGCCCGACGACGTCGATGAGCCGGTCCGTCTCGTGGTCGTTGAGACCGGACGCGGCCTCGTCGAGCAGCAGCAGGTTGGCGCCGGTGACGAGCGCGCGGCCGAGCTCGACCATCCGCAGGATGCCGAACGGCAGGCCGCTCACCGAACGGTCGGCGAACTCCTCGAGCTCGAGCAGCCGCAGCACCTCGCGGACCCGGTCGCGGCACGCCTTCTCGTCGCGAACGGTGTGCGCGCTCGCGATCAGGTTGCCGAGTGGCGTGCTGGCGTTGTGCTGGTGCGTCGCGACGAGCAGGTTGTCGAACACCGTCAGACCGCGGAAGAGCTGCAAGACCTGGAACGTCCGCGCGACGCCCATCGCCGCACGCTGGTGGGCCTTGGCCCTCGTCGCGTCGGAGCCGTACAGCATCACGCTGCCGGTCTGCGGCTCGTTGAGGCCGAGGATGGCGTTGAAGAGCGTCGTCTTGCCGGCGCCGTTCGGGCCGATGAGCCCGACGACCTCCGCCTCGCGCACCTCGATGCTCGCGTCGTTGACCGCGGTCAGACCGCCGAAACGCACGGTCACGTTGCGCGCCTCCAGCCGGATCGGCGCGGCGTAGTCGCGCTCGCGCCGGTACGTCGTGACCGGC
>CBQZLL010000128.1:0-8667 GCA_967749945.1 uncultured Frankiaceae bacterium | reverse complement strand
ACGCCGCGCTGCTCGAAGTTGACCGAGCCGTCACGCCAGTTGGTCATGACGACGTCGCGGCGTTCCCACTCGACCTGGTCGTAGGGATGCACGCCCTCGGTCGTGTACACGCGGGTCAGGCGCAGCCCGGCTGCCTTCTTGCTGCCGCGGGCGGGGGCACCGTGCGCCGTCTCGGTCATGCCGTGCTCCTTCACGTGGGGTGCAACACCCCGGGTGGTCGGTCTCTGCCCATCACATCAGGGGGGTGTGACAGCGTCTCGGCCTGAGCTTGTGGACAAACGTGCGGACAACCTGTGTACCGCTTGGGGACAAGATGTGGATGAATAACAGCGGTGTAACCACTAGATGCAGTGGTCGGACGGTAGTCCGGGCACTGTCGTCCGGGCAAGGAGCTCAGGCGGGAGATTTTGCAAGCGCAGGTCAGGTGGGGTGATCCGCTCGGCGGTGTGTCGCGCGCCTCGTGGCGGCGCCCCATCGAGCGCCAGATACGGCCCACGACGTCGGGTGTGTCCGCATTTGCCCGTTCTGGTGTCGCCCGTTCGGAGGGTGCGCGGCGGGCGTGTCGCGCCGACACACATTCCGAACGGAGTGCCCGATCCCCGTGGAGGCGACAGCCGGTGACCGACGACCGCACGCTCCGGCGTGAGGCGGCGGCGGCCGGGCTGCGGCGGTCGATGCCGGTGAGTCGCGCCGCGGTCCGCCGGCGCCGCCGGCAGCTCTGGCTGCTGCTCGGTCTGACCTGCGCGGGTGGCATGACCGCCGTCGCGATGCTCACGACCGCCGATCTCACGGGGCGGGTGACCGACGGATCGCCGCCGCGCACCCTCGTCGGCGTCCTCGCGCTCGTCGTCGGCTTCTGCCTCTACTGCATCGAGAAGGAGATCCACCTCCGCCGGGTCGAGCGGATGCTCGTCGCCGAACGCGCGTTCTCCGCCGAGGTGGCCGCCCGGCTCGACGACCTCGGCGCGCTGCTGCGCGCCGGACGCGCCGTCAACTCCGCGCTCGAGCTCGGTGAGGTCCTCGACACGATCCTCGACACGACGTTGGAGATGTTCTCCGGCGCGAGCGGGTCGATCCTGCTGCTCGAGGGCGCCGACGAGCTCGTCGTCGTCTCCGCGCGCGGCAACGACGCGGCCACGGGTGCCCGCGCCCGCGTCGGCGACGGCATCGCCGGACGGGTCGCGGAATCGCGCCAGGCAGTGCTCCTCAACGGCCCCGTCGTGGAGGCCGACTTCCCCGGCCACCGCGCGCGTCGGCAGCGGATCGCCAGCGCGATGAGCGTTCCCCTGGTCCACCGCGACGCGCTCGTCGGGGTCCTCAACGTCACCGCGTCGGGCGAGCGGACGTTCAACGACGGGGACGTCGAGCTGCTGTCGCTCTTCGCCGAGCATGCGGCGAGCGGCATCGCGCACGCCCGTATGCACGCGGAGGAACGTCACCGCATCGACGAGATGGTGCGGCTCGAACAGATGAAGGCCGACTTCATCACCGGCGTGAGCCACGACCTACGGACCCCGTTGACGTCGATCGTCGGAAGTACGGCGGTGGCGCGGCGGCCCGACGTCGCAACCGAGCAACGCGACGAGATGCTCGCCATCGTCGAGAGCCAGGCGCAACGGCTGTCGGCCATGGTCGAACGGATGCTGCTCTCGGCCGAGCTCGGGATCGAGGCGCAGCCCGCGATGCTGGCGCCATTCGACCTCATGGCGGCGGCGGACGAGGTGTCGGCCGCGCACGCGAGGGCCGGGCATCCGGTCCGCCTCGACGGCCCGCTCACGATGCCCGTGATCGGCGACCGCGGGCGGCTGCAGCAGGCGCTGGACCTGCTGGTGGAGAACGCGTTCCGGCACGGTGCTCCGCCCGTCGTCATCGCCGTCACGACGTCACGCTCGCGGGTCGCGCTGACGGTGTCCGACCGCGGGCCGGGGATCGCGGCCGGCGACCGGGAGCGGGTGTTCCAACGCTTCGTCCGGCTGGACGCGAGTCGAGGCACGCCGGGTGTCGGGCTGGGGCTGTCGATCGTGCGCGGGCTGGTGTCGACGATGGGTGGCTCGGTCCAGGTGACGGAGCCGCGCGGGGGCGGGGCGGCGTTCGTCATCGAACTCGTCGCGGCGGTACCGGAGCAGGGCCCGAACCTGCGGCTCGTCTCCGGTGGTTAGCTCTCGCTCTCACGCATCGACTTGAGACCGGCGACCTCGCGTTCGAAGTCGGCGAGTGAGTCGAACCCGCGATAGACACTGGCGAAGCGCAGGTACGCGACCTCGTCGAG
The DNA here is from genome assembly GCA_967749945.1 of uncultured Frankiaceae bacterium. Classification (GTDB taxonomy): domain Bacteria; phylum Actinomycetota; class Actinomycetes; order BP-191; family BP-191; genus BP-191. Next base: position 6,398 of record CBQZLL010000128.1, on the reverse strand, counting down.
TTCGCGCAGCGGCCCGAGGATCGCGAGGCCGACGTCCTGGCTGGTGACCTCGGCGGCGCCTTGCGCGCGGACGTTGTCCTCGACGTCCTGCGCGAGCGCCGCGAGCTGGTCGTCGTCGACGGGCCGGCCCTTGCACGCGCGGCGGACGCCGGTGATGACCTTCCCGCGGCTGAACGTCTCCTTGGTGCCGTTCCGCTTCACGACGACGAGGCTCGCAGTCTCCATCGTCGTGAAGCGGCGCCCGCACTCAGGACACTCGCGGCGGCGGCGGATCGCCGTACCCTCGTCGGCCTCGCGGGAGTCGACGACGCGGCTGTCGGGGTGTCGGCAGAAGGGGCAGCGCACCGGCGCATCGTCCTACATGCCGCGCGCTACGGCGTTCTGGTCACGCTGCGACGGCGCGTCGCGAGCCGGATGCCGACCGCAATAGCGGCAAGGACCGCGAGCAGGAAGCTGATCCAGAGCACGTTCGCGGCGGCTTGCCGGGGATTGCCCCAGTCCGAATGCTCGTCGAGCAGGCCGGACCCGAGTACGGCAACGACGGCGTAGCCGAGCAGCACGGCGAGCAGGCGGGCCGGGCGGTTGGTGGTCATGACGCCTCCTTGGGTGTCTCGTTGACGGCGGCCACGCTCGACGGGCGGGCGACCCGATGTCATGGGGCGTCGCGTCCCGTTCGCGACGGGACATCGGGACCCGTGACAGTCCGTGGGGCGGGGCCGATCCTGGGCGAGTGAGGCTCAGGACGCCAGGCGCGCTCGCGGCAGGTCTGCTCGGGGTGACGGTCGTGGCGGCGGTCGTGTCCGTAGCGCTCGAGACGGCCAACGGAGGCGCGACCGACAACTCCGGCGGCGCCGGCGCGGCGGTCGTCGTCGGGGTCCTCCTCGTGTTCCCCGTCGTCGGCGCGCTCGTCGCGTGGCGGCGGCCGTCGAACGCCGTCGGGTGGCTGCTGCTCGGCGCCATCGGCGCGCTCGCGGTGGGCAGCGTGACGCACGCGTGGGCCGTACAGGCGCTGCGGGTCGCGGACCGGCCGTCGTTCGGCGGCGGCGCCGCGGCGTGGGTCTCGACGTGGGCGATGGGACTCGGGTTCGGGCTGTTGCCGTTCGTCGTCGCAGTGTTTCCTAGCGGTCGTGTCGCGGGCCGGTGGCGGCGGTACGCGGTGCGGGTCGCGGCGATCGCGCTCGGGCTCGTGACGGTCGCGCAGGCGTTCGCGCCGGACGTCCTTGACGGCGTCTCGTCATCGGTGCGGCCGATCGCGAACCCGCTCGGCGTCGCGTCGTGGCGCGGCCTCATCGGCGCCGTGACCGGCGTGTGCGGAGGAGTGCTGGGAGTCTTCGCGCTGCTCGCGTCGGGTGACCTACTGCTGCGGGCGTGGCGCGGTCCCGAGGACGAACGGCGGGCGTTGCAGTGGTTCGCGCTGTCGGTGCTGCTCATCCCGGCGTCGTTCTTCGTCGGCGAGGTCGCCCAGGCTGCGTTCCAGCTCGGCGGGATCTTCGGATGCGCAGTGACGTTGGGAATCGCGCTGTTACGGGACGAGCTGTTCGGACTGTCGGCGTTCGCCCGGCGGGTGGCCATCGCGGGGCTGCTGACGGGTGCGGTTCTGGTGGCGTACGTGCTCGTCGTCGCGGTCGTCGCGACGTTGACGTCGGCGGCCGGTCCGGTGCCACCCGTCGCCGCCGCTGCGGTGGTGGCGATCGCGCTGGGACCGTTGCGCGCCAGGCTCCAGCGCGGCGTCGACCGGCTGTTGTTCGGCGCGCGCCACGAGCCCGCGCGGGTGCTCGGCGACCTCGGCGAACGCGTCGCGTCGACGCCGACACCGGACGCCGTACTGCCCGGTGTCGTGGAGACGGTCGCGGAGGCGTTGCGGCTGCCGTACGCGCGGATCGACGTCGCCGCGGTGACCGTCGCGTCGCACGGCTCGCCCGTGGCGCGGACGACGTCGCTGCCGCTCGTCTACGGCGACGAGACGCTCGGGACGCTCGTGCTCGGGCACCGTTCGCCGGAGGAGTCGTTCCGGCCGGACGAGCTCGCGCTGTTGCGGCAGCTCGCGGTGCAGGTGGGCGGCGCGGTGCGCGCGGTCGCGTTGACGGAGGGGCTGCGGCGCGCGCGGGAGGACGCGGTGCGCGGCCGCGAGGACGAACGCCGCCGGCTCCGCCGCGAGCTGCACGACGGCCTGGGCCCGGCGCTGGCGGGGCTGGCGTTGCAGGTCGACGCGGCCTTGGCCGCATCCGACCCGGCCGAGGCGGAACGGCTGCTCGAAGCGATGCGCGCGTCGTTGCGGACGAGCGTCGGCGAGGTGCGGCGGATCGTGCACGACCTGCGGCCGCCGGCGTTAGACGACCTCGGGCTCGTCGGGGCGTTGCGCGAACAGGCCCGGGCGCTCGCCTTGGGACACGACCTGCGGCTGTCTTTGGACTTGCCCGAGTCGGCGACACTCCCTGCGGCCGTCGAGGTTGCGGTGTACCGGATCGCGTCGGAGGCGATGACGAACGTCGTCCGGCACGCGGGCGCGTCGACATGCCGTGTCCGGCTCTTCGTCGACGGCGCGGTCGAGCTCGACGTCGTCGACGACGGGCGAGGTCGTTCCGGAGCGGGCGAAGGGGTCGGGCTCGCGTCGATGCGAGACCGCGCGGCAGAGCTCGGCGGGACGTGCGTCGTCGAGGCGGCATCGCCGGGGACGGCGGTGCACGTACGGCTGCCGGTGCGACTGTGATCCGCGTCGTCGTCGCGGACGACCATCCGATCTTCCTCGACGGGCTGCGAGTCGCGTTGCGGGCGCCGGACGTTGTCGTGGTCGGTGCGGCGAAGACCGCCGACGAGACGGTCGCGCTGGTGTCGTCGCTCGCTCCGGACGTCGCGGTGGTCGACCTGCAGATGCCAGGACACGGGCTCGAGGCGATCCGGCACATCGTCAGCCTGTCGCCGTCGGTTCGGGTTGTCGTCCTGACGATGAGCGCCGACACACAGGCGGTGAACGCGGCGTTGCGCGCCGGCGCGCGCGGCTACGTCGTCAAGGGCGCCGACCGCGACGAGCTGCTCGGCGCGATCCGGGCGGTCGCGCGCGGTGACCTGGTCTTCGGGACGGAGGTCGCGGCGCCGTTGCTCTCGGCGTTGGCTCGGGCGCCGGCGCTGCCGTTCCCCGAGCTGACCTCGCGGGAACGCGAGGTCCTCGGACTGGTCGCGGAGGGGCTGACGAACGCGGCGATCGCCCGGCGGCTGTTCCTGTCCCCGAAGACCGTGCGCAACCACGTGTCGAACATCCTCGCGAAGCTCGGCGTGCCCGACCGCGAGTCGGCAGCGGTTCTCGTCCGGGACCGGGGTTGAGGTCTTCTTGTCACAGGGAGCTCGTACCGTGGAACGCGTGGTCCCCGAGGTGGTGTTGCAGCCGTCGTTGCTCGACGTCGGGGTCGCCCCGCGGATCGACGTGTCATACGGCGGGGTGGTGCGGCACGCGCTCGACGCGAGGTCGTGGGTCGACTACTGCCCGGGGTGGCTGGGTGGATCGGACGCGCTGTTCGATGAGCTGCTCGCGGCGGGTGACTGGCAGCAGCGGACGCGTCGGATGTACGACGGCGTCGTCGCGGAGCCGCGACTCACTGCCGGGTGGTCCTCGTCGGGTGTGGCGCCGGTGGCGTTGGGCGCGATGTGCGCGACGCTGTCGGAGCAGTACGGCGTGACGTTCGACCGGATCTGGGTCAACCTCTACCGCGACGGCCGCGACAGCGTCGCGTGGCACCCGGACCGCAACGGTGCGGTGCACCGCGACCCGCTCGTCGCGACGGTGTCGTTGGGGGCGCGGCGGCGGTTCCAGCTACGGCCGCGGGGCGGCGGGCGGATCGTGCTGACGCTGGAGCCGGGGTGCGGCGACCTCGTGGTGATGGGCGGCGCGTGCCAGCACGACTGGGAGCACTGCGTACCGAAGACGGCGCGGCAGGTGGGGCCGCGGATGAGCGTGACGCTCCGGCACTCGGAGGGCGAGCCGGTGAACCCGCGCGCGCCGAAGAGTCTGCCCGAGTACGGGGTGGGCTGAGCAGGGGTATCTGGCGTGTCGGCGCCAGGTGGCCTGTGGACGGGGGGTTCGCGCCTGGGCTGAGTTTGTCTATCGTGTCCTCCGTGTCACGGGGGATACGCGCTCTCGCCTCGTTCGCGGTCTGCGCCGCGACGGCCTGTTCCGCGCGGCACGCGGGCTCGTTGCCCTCGCCATCGGCGAGTCTGCCGAACTCATCGACAGGTACGCCGTCAGCCTCAGCGACTGCCGAGGATCTGTTGGCGCAGGCCGCGACCGCGTACTACCGAACGCTCCAGCAAGCCGCCGCCGATCCTGTCTCGCGAACGGACGGACTTGACCGGCTGATCGCATCCGAATGTGCGTGTAGGGACGTCATCGCGCTCTTGGAGCGGCTCGCACGTGAGCATCACAGGCTGATGTTCACGGTCACGGTTGGGCCTCCTCGAGTTGCCCGGTTAGAGCAAACCGGGGGAACGGTCTTCCTCACTGTCAAGCAGTCGGCTGGCCGCGAGGTCGACGAACGCGGTGCGCTCATTCGTCCTTTGCCGCCTTCGAACGGCAACTATGCGCTCGACTTCGTGACCCAGGACGGCCGCTGGCTGGTGCGGCAGATCACGAGATCGTCGTGATCTCGCGTTCTTGCGTCGGTGCTTTCGTTGTCGGCGCACTGGCCATGGGGCCACCCCCCACAGCTCGCGCCACCGAGTGCCCGCCGGCAGCGATCATCACCGGTTGTGGTACCCAAACCGCGCAGGACTTTCGCGGGACGATCATCGTCCCGGGATCCGAGGCAGCGAACCGGGCGGTCGCGAGCAGCCACGGGTGCGACGGGTGCGAGTGGACGCTGGTGCTCGACTGCGACCGGAACGCCGTCGACAGCCCGTCGTACGTCAACTGCAACGCCTCGCGGTGCCCCGACGGCACGGCGTATCGCCTCTACCTCCAGCGCCCCACCGACGCCAACCCCGTCTACCTCGACACGATCTGCCTCTCCCCGACCCGGCGCGTCGTGACCGTGGCGGACCTCGCCGTCGACATGGCGCGCTATCTCACCGACCTCGCGCCGCCCCGGACGACGATCACGACCCAGCCGGAGGCCCGCGCGGTGATCGGCCTCGCGACGTACTTCATCGCAGACGGTCCCGTCCACGACAGCACGACTCTCGACGTCGACACGGCGGCCGGTCCCGCGCGGCTCACGCTCGACATCGCGCCGGACCGCTTCGTCTGGACGTTCGGCGACGGCACGACGTGTACGACGACAGCACCTGGCGAGCGCTACGGCGGCGGGACCCCTGTCGAACGCTGCGACACCGCGGTCGCCCACGTCTACGCCAGCCAGGCAACGGTCGCCGTGACCCTGCATGCGGCGTGGCACGGTACGTACGCGTTCGACGTCGGGTACGGACCCGTCGGTCCGCTCCCGATTCCCGGCGCGGGCGTTGCCGGACCGGCGACGACCCGCACGCTCCCGGTCCGGGAGGCGAGGGCCGAGCTCATCGGCGGCTGACTCACACGGTGGGGCCGGCCGCCCTAGCAGGGCTTGGCGAAACGCTCGTCGCGGCGTGCTTCGCCAGCCCACATCTCGTGATCTTGGCGATGTTCTGCACGCATATGGTGCACAACCTCGCCAAGATCACGAAGTTCTGGGATGGCCGAACCGATCCGGGCCGTTTCGCCAAGCCCTACTAGCTAACCTAGGCGCCGTACGGCGGGCAGTCCCAGACGGACACGCCCAGCACGGCGACGTCACCGTCGACGTCGATGTCCAGCACGGGGGGAACGCCGGGTGCCAGGTTCTGGATGATCGAGCACAGGACCGCGTCGACGGGTATCAGGAGCGGGCGGATCGCATCCGGCAGAACCGTGACACCCTCGCAACCGCCGCTCGAGCGGCACACGGTGACGGTATTCGGGTCGGACGCGGCGAACGTGACCGGGCCCGCGCCGAGGCCGGGGGCGCCCGAGATGATGAGGATGGAGTTGACCCGGGGGGCCGCCGGGCTGCCGTTGACCCGCACCTCGCACCACCCGATACCTGGACCGGCGACCACGAGCACGCCGGTCCAGGTGCCCTGGCCTCCGGTGAAATCGTCGTTTCGCACGGCGACCAGCGTGCAGCCGTCCAGCGGGCCGCCCGCGTCGATCATCACCTTGGTGGTCGGTTCAGCGGTGGCGGGCACGGCGAGGGCGCCGGCGGCGAGCACGGAGAGCAGCAGGAGCTTTCTCATGGAACCTCCCTGGGAGCGGGCTCGTCCGGGAGGACGAGCGATGCATAGATGGACGGAAGGTCCGCGAGGTTCAGGTCGATCGACCAGCTCGTGTCCCGCGCCGGAGGTTGCTCGAATAAGTCCCGAGGTCCAGATGGGGGCTGGCAAGGCCGAGGACGGCC
>CBQZLL010000127.1:0-8710 GCA_967749945.1 uncultured Frankiaceae bacterium | reverse complement strand
GAGGTCGTCGCGACCGGCGAGGAGCAGGACGCCGAGTCGATCGGCGCCGCGATGCTCGAAGCCCGCGCCGAGATGTCGGTGCAGCTCGAGGCGTTCGTCACGAACACCATGGAGTACGTCCGCCGCGAGCGCGACCTGCTGTTCGACGGCGTCGGCGTGCCCACGCTGCGGACCGCGTTCGAGGGCCGGCACTGCCTCATCGTCGTCCGCGGCTACGACTACCAGGACGACCTTGCCTCACTGCGGCCGTACATCCGCGAGTACCGCCCGCTGCTCGTCGGCGTCGACGGGGGAGCCGACGCACTGCGCGAGGCGGGCTACCACCCCGACGTCGTCGTCGGCGACATGGACTCGGTGAGCGACGAAGTTCTGTGCAGCGGCGCGGAGATCGTCGTACACGCCTACCCCGACGGCCACGCGCCCGGCCTCAAGCGGGTCGAGGAGCTCGACGTCCCGAACGTCGTGTTTCCCGCCGCGGGCACCAGCGAGGACGTCGCGATGCTGCTCGCCGACGAGCTCGGCGCGTCGCTCATCGTCGCCGTCGGCAGCCACGCGACCCTCGTCGAGTTCCTCGACAAGGGCCGCGCGGGGATGGCGAGCACGTTCCTCACCCGGCTTCGCGTCGGCGGCAAGCTCGTCGACGCGAAGGGCGTCAGCCGCCTCTACCGCAGCCGGATCAAGGGGCGGTCGCTCGCGCTGCTCATCGTCGCCGCGCTCGCGACGATGGCGGCGGCGTTGTTCATCGCGCCGGTCACCCCGACGTACGGCCGGTTGCTCGCCGACCGCTGGCATGACGTCGTGCGGTGGCTCGGAGGCATTGTCTAGATGGTCGACTTCCGCTACCACGTCGTCTCGATCGTGGCCGTGTTCCTCGCGCTCGGCATCGGCGTCGTCTTCGGTACGACCGCGATCAACCGCGCGATCCTCGACGACCTCGACAAGAACGTGCACCGCCTCACCGCCGAGAAGCGCGACCTGGAGTCCGACCGCAAGGTGCTCGCCGAGCGGGCCCGCGACGCGGACGCGTGGGGCAAGGCGGTGTTCCCCGCGCTGGTGAGAGGCGCGCTCGGTGGCGAACGCGTCGTCGTCGTCTCCGCACCGGGCGCGTCGAAGTCGATGCGCGACGACGTCGTGACGCAGCTCACCGTTGCGGGCGCGGCGGTCGTCGGCCGGATCCGGCTCTCCGACGCGCTCGCCGACCCCGCGCGGGCCGCCGAGCTCGACGACCTCGTGATCCGCGAGCTGCCCCAGGGACTCACGCTCCCCAGTACGGGCGCGACGGCGGAGCAGCGCGCCCTGACTGAGCTGGCGTACGTCGTCTCGCGCGCCGCCACCGACACGTCGGTCCCCGGCGCGGTCCCGCCGTCGTCGACGACCCGAGTTCTCGCGGGCTTGCGCGAACGCGGCTTCATCGGCATCGACGGCGGCCCGGTGAGCCCCGCCCGCAACGTCGTCGTCGTCTACCCCCCGGCGCCCGCGACGCCGTCCCCGTCGCCGACCGCGTCGCCCGTCCCGCGCATCCCCGGCCTCGACCTCGTGACGGCGCTCGCCACGTTGACCGCGCGCCCGGCCGTCGTGGTCGCGGCACCGGTCGCCGGTGCCGTCGCGGGCAGCCAGCTCGAGGCGCTGCGCGCGGACGCGCTGCTCAAGGACACCGTGTCGACGGTGGACGACGCGGACACCGTCTACGGACAGGCCGCGCTGGTCCTTGCCCTGGCCGCGGCACGGCACGGCGAGACCGGGCACTACGGCACCGGCATCGGCGCCGACGCGCCGGTGCCGACGCCCGCGCTGTCTCCGTGACGTTCGCGCTCGGCCTGCTCGCCGCGCTGGCCCTCGGCGGGCTCGCCTCGGGCGTCCGCCCGCCGACCCTCGGCCGCCCGAACTACCGCGACCGCACCGTCACGCTCGCCGGTGGCCTGGCCGCCGCGGTCCTCGCGTGCATCGGCACCGTGCCGACGCTCGTCGCCGCCGGGTCGGCAGCCGTCGTCGGGGCATACGACGACCTGCGCGGCACGCCGCAGGCCAAGGGCCTCGCCGGGCACCTGCGCGCGTTGCGGCGGGGGACCGTCACGTCGGGCGCGGTCAAGGTCGCCGTCGTCGGCACCGGCGCGCTCGGTGCCGCCCTGATCCTCGACGGCACGACGCCGCGCGCGCTGCTCGACGCGTTCGTCATCGCGGGCAGCGCCAACCTGCTCAACCTGTTCGACCTGCGGCCGGGTCGCGCGTTGAAGGTCGCGCTGCTCGCGGCGGTCACCACTGACGCGTGGCTCGCGGGTGTCGCCGCGGGCCTGCTGCCGTACGACCTCCGCGAACGCACCATGCTCGGCGACACCGGCGCGAACGCCCTCGGTGCCGCCGTCGGCGTTGCTCTCGCGCGGCACTCGACGGGTGTCGTCGCCGTCGTCGCGGTCGTCGTCCTGGCCGTGACGGTGGCGAGCGAACGCGTGTCGTTCACCCGGGTCATCGACGGCGCGGCGCCGCTACGCTGGGCGGATCGCCTGGGGCGCACGGGATGACGCGCCAATCGCTGGCCCGCGCGGCGTTGTCGATTGCCGCCGTCACCGTCGCGGCGCGGGTCGTCGGCTTCCTTCGCGTCGCGGTGTTCGCACACACCGTCGGCGCCACGCCGCTCGGCGACACGTACCAGACCGCGAACACGCTTCCGAACATCGTCTTCGAGGTCGTCGCGGGCGGCGCGCTCGCCGCGGCCGTCGTCCCCGCGATCGCGGGCGCGCTCGGCGACCGCGAACGCACCCGCCAGACCGCGGCGGCGTTGCTCACCTGGGTCGTCGTCCTGCTCGCGCCCGTCGCGGTGCTCGGCGCGCTGCTCGGCCGCCCGCTCATGACGGTGCTCGCGGGCGGGACCGCCGACCCCACGTTGCGGCACGCCAAGGTCGACGTCGGCGCGCGGATGCTCGTCGTGTTCATGCCGCAGGTCCTCCTCTACGGCCTCGGCATCGTCGCGACCGGCGTCCTCCAGGCGCACCGCCGGTTCGTCGCGCCTGCGCTCGCGCCGTTGCTGTCCAGTCTTGTCGTGGTCGGCTGCTATCTCGCGTACGGCGCCGTCGCACAGCACCGAGGCGACCTCGTCGACCTGACGCGAGGCGAGGAGCTGCTCCTCGCGCTCGGCACGACCGCGGGCGTCGCGGTCCTCACCCTCGCGGTCCTGATTCCGCTCCGAACGTTGCGGCTGCACCTCCGCCCGACTCTCGCCCTCCCACCCGGCGTCGGCACCCAGGTCGGCCGGCTCGCGTCGTCCGCGGTCGCGGGCGTCGTCGCGCAACAGCTCGCGCTCGCCGTCGTGCTCCGCCTCTGCAACGTCGAGCCCGGTGCGGTCGTGGTCTACCAGATCGCGTTCACCCTCTACCTGTTGCCCTGGGCGGTCCTGGCGGTGCCGATCGCGACGAGCGCCTTCCCGGCGATGGCCGAGGCGTACGAGACCGGCGACGCGCCCCGCTACGCCGCCGTCAGCGCCGGCAGCCTGCGCACCGTGCTGTTCGCGACGACGCTCGCCGCCGCCGTCCTCGCGGCGACCGCGTGGCCCGTCGCCGCGCTGGTCGCCGGTGCCCAACCCGGCGTCTCCGCCGCGGCACAGGGCGCGCTCCCGCGCGCGGTCGTCGCGTTCGCGCCGGGACTCGTCGGCTACGGCGTCCTCGCCGTCCTCACCCGTGCGCTCTACGCCCGGCACCGGGCCCGCGCCGTCGCCGTCGCGACGGTGAGCGGCTTTGCGGTCGCGACGCTGCTCGCGGTGCTGCTCGTCGCGACCACCGACGACCGCGTCGCCGCCGTCGGTGCCGCGAACTCCGTCGGTATGACCCTCGCGGGCATTGTCGCCGTCGTCGCACTGCGGCGTACGGTGGGGACGGCCGCGACGACCGGCGCCGTACGGACGCTGGCCGTCGCGGTTCCCGCCGCGCTCTTCGCTGCGGCCCTGGGCTTCCTGACCGCGCACGCGACGCGCGACCTGCCCGCTCTCGCCGGCGCGGCCGCCGCTGCCGCGGTCACGGTCGTCACGTTCGGAGCGGTGACGCCGCGCGTCTGGCCCGCGCGATGAGTCGCGGCCGCGCCGGTCTCGCGCTCGTCGCGTTGTCAGTCGGGCTCGTCGCGCTGACCGCCGCGCTCGGCGAGAGCGTCGCGTCGCGCGGACTCGGTCACGGTGGCGCGCTGCCGCCGTACGCCGCGTCAGCCAGACCGTCCGGCTGGCTCGTCGTCGGCCTCCTCGTCGCCGCGACGCTCGCGGGCACGGCGGGCCTGGTGCTCGCCCTCGGCGCCGACGACGGACCCGACCCGCGACGGCTGCTCGCGGGCGGCTGCGTCGCGGCGTTCGCGTTGCTCCTCGTTCCGCCGGTGACGAGCGACGACCTCTACTCGTACACCGCGTACGGCCGGATGGTCGTCCTCGATCGCAACCCCTACACGACGGCGCCCGCGGACCTCGGCGACGACCCGGTCGCCCGGGAGGCGGGGGATCCCTGGCGAGACCAGCCGACCGTGTACGGCCCCCTCGCCACCGCCGAACAAGCCCTCGCCATGACCGTCGCCGGACCGCACGTCCGCACGGGCGCGGCGCTGCTCGCGCTCGCGTCCGCGCTCGCGTTCGTCGGGACGGGCCTACTGCTCTACCGCGCGGCCGCGGACAAGCGCCGCGCGGTGCTGCTCTGGACGCTCAACCCGCTGCTGCTCATGCATCTCGTCGCGGGCGCGCACGTCGACGCACTGCTCGTCCTGTGCGCCGTCGCGGCGGTGCTCGCGGTCCGGCGGCAGCCGTTCCTCGCGGGGCTGCTCGGCGGCGCGGCGGTCTGCGTCAAGGCATCAGGCGTCCTCGCGGGCGCCGCGCTCGCCTGGACCGAACGCCGCCGCCCCGGGCGGCTCGCCCTCGGCGCGGTGCTCGTCGTCGTGCCCGCGTACGTCGCGGCCGGCGGCTGGACCGCGCTGCGGCAGGTCCGGCGGGCGTCGGGGTACGTGTCGTTCGGCTCGCCGTGGCGCGCGCTCTCCGTCCCGCTCGACCACGTCGGCGCGCCACGCGCGATCGTCACGACGCTCTCCCTCGTCGCGGTCGCCTTGCTCGTCCGGCTGTTCGCCCGCGCGCTGCCAGGGGAGGGCCCCCCGCGCACCGCCGCCGTGACGTCGCTGGCGTGGCTGGTCGGCGCGACGTACGTCCTGCCGTGGTACGACGCGTGGGCGTGGCCGTTCGTGGCGTTGCTGCCGTCGTCGCGCTGGGACCGCTGGCTCGCGGCCCGGACCGCCGTCCTGACTCTGGCGTACCTGCCGGGTCGGATCGCGCCGCTCCCGTCACCGCTCGCGGGGATGCTGTCCGGGATGCGGCTCTACGTCACGCCGCTGGCACTCGGCCTGCTCGCCGTCGTCGCGGTGCGCTGGACGCGGGAGCGCGCGTGATCGCGCTCGTCGTCGCGCGGACGACCGGCGGCACCGGCCGCCACGTGCGGGCCGTCGCGGCTGCCCTCGACGACGCGCTCGTCGTCGGCCCCCGGTCGTCCGACGAGGCGATCGGCTTCGCCGCCGTCGCCCGCTACGAGCCGGTCGAGATCGCGTCCGGGCCGCGCCCGTTCGCCGACCTGCGCGCGATCCGTCGCCTCCGGCGGCTCCTCGCGGACGCCGACCTCGTCCACGCGCACGGCCTCCGGGCCGCAACACTGGCGAGCCGCTCCCTGCCGAAGGACGTGCCGTTCGTCGTCACCTGGCACAACCGCGTCTCACCCCGCTGGACGCTCCTCGAACGCCACGTGGCCCGCCGCGCGACCGTGACCCTCTGCGTCTCCCCGGACCTCGTCGACCGCGCGAAAGCCCTGGGCGCCAACGACACCCGCCTCGCTCCAGTGGGCGCCCGCCGCCCGGAGACCGCGCGCCCGGCAGCGGACGTTCGGGAGTCGCTCGGCGGACGGGAGGCCCCCCTGATCGTCGCAGCCGGCCGCCTCGCCGAGCAGAAGGGCTTCGCGCTCCTCATCGAAGCAGCCACCCACTACGAACTCCGCACTCCACGACCCAGGACGATCGTCGCGGGAGACGGCCCGCTCCGCGCGGCGCTCGCCGAAGCCGCGGCGGAGGCCGGAGTCGACGTGACCTTCCTCGGCGAGAGAGCCGACGTGCCCGACCTGCTCGCAGCGGCCGACGTCGTCGCGATAACCAGCACCTGGGAAGGCAGCCCCCTCACCGCCCACGAGGCCCTCTTCGCAGCAAGACCTATCGTCGCGACAGCAGTGGGCGGTCTCCCCGCGATGTTGGACGGCGTGGCAACCCTCGTACCGCGCGACCCGAAGGCGTTCGCCGCAGCGATCACCCACGTCCTGGACAACCCGGCTGCCGCCGCCTCGATGGCGGCGGCAGCCGGGCAACGATCAGTCGACTGGCCCGACGAAGGGGAGACGGTGCGCAGAGTCCTCAACCTGTATGGAGAGGTGGGCCGGGGCGCGACACCGGCGAACGACTAAAGCGCGCCAGCGCCCTAGAGAGCCGGTGTCGCGCCCCGGCACGCCGGGAGGGACGTGTTACCGTGAACTCCCGTCAGGATCTGGGGACGGGAGCGCCTTCATTGGCCAAGCACATCTTCGTAACCGGGGGCGTCGCAAGCTCGCTCGGCAAAGGCCTGACGGCGAGCAGCCTCGGACGACTCCTGAAGGCCAGAGGCCTCCGAGTCACCATGCAGAAGCTCGACCCCTACCTCAACGTCGACCCCGGCACGATGAACCCGTTCCAGCACGGCGAAGTCTTCGTCACCGACGACGGCGCCGAGACCGACCTCGACATCGGCCACTACGAACGCTTCCTCGACGTCGACCTCGACCGCCATGCCAACGTCACGACCGGGCAGGTCTACAGCCAGGTCATCGCGAAGGAGCGTCGCGGCGAGTACCTCGGCGACACGGTCCAGGTCATCCCGCACATCACGAACGAGATCAAGCACCGCATCCGCCAGATGGCGACGGAGGACGTCGACGTCGTCATCACCGAGATCGGCGGCACGGTCGGCGACATCGAGTCGCTGCCCTTCCTCGAAGCCGCGCGCCAGGTGCGCCACGAGGTGGGCCGCGACAACGTCTTCTACCTGCACGTCTCGCTGATCCCGTACATCGGCCCGTCGGGCGAGCTCAAGACGAAGCCGACGCAGCACAGTGTCGCGGCGTTGCGGTCGATCGGTATCCAGCCCGACGCCGTCGTCTGCCGCAGCGACCGCCCGATCTCGGCGAACGTCAAGCGCAAGATCAGCCTGATGTGCGACGTCGACACCGAGGCAGTCGTCTCGGCGGTCGACGCGCCGTCGATCTACGACATCCCGAAGGTGCTGCACTCCGAGGGCCTCGACGCGTACGTCGTCCGCCGTCTCGGCCTGCCGTTCCGCGACGTCGACTGGACGGACTGGGACCAGCTGCTGCGCCGGGTGCACCAGCCCGCGCGGGCGGTCACGGTGGCGCTGGTCGGCAAGTACGTCTACCTGCCGGACGCGTACCTGTCGGTCACCGAGGCGTTGCGCGCGGGCGGGTTCCACCACGATGCGCGGGTCGAGATCCGCTGGGTGACGAGCGACGACTGCGCGACCCCGGAGGGCGCGGCGAAGGCACTCGAAGGGGTCGACGGCATCGTCGTGCCCGGCGGCTTCGGCGTCCGCGGCATCGAGGGCAAGCTGGGCGCGGTGCGGCATGCGCGCGAGCACCTGGTCCCGACCCTCGGCCTCTGCCTCGGCTTGCAGTGCATGGTCATCGAAGCCGCCCGCCATCTCGCCGGTCTCGACGGCGCGAACTCCGCCGAGTTCGACCCCGCGACGCCGCACCCGGTGATCGCGACGATGGCCGACCAGCGCGACGTCGTCGCGGGGGAGCGCGACATGGGCGGGACGATGCGCCTCGGCCTCTACCCGGCCAAGCTGATGCCGGGGACGCTCACCGCGGAGGCGTACGGCGAGCCGTACGTCAGCGAGCGGCACCGGCACCGCTACGAGGTCAACAACGCCTACCGCAAGGCCCTGGAGGAGGCGGGTCTTGTCTTCTCGGGCACGTCGCCCGACGGTCGGCTCGTCGAGTACGTCGAGCTGGCGCGCGAGACGCACCCGTACTTCGTCGGTACCCAGGCGCACCCCGAGCTGCGGTCGCGCCCGACCCGCGCGCACCCGTTGTTCGCCGGGCTGGTCGGCGCGGCGTGCCAGCGCGCCGAGGAGCGGGTGGGCGCGTTGCCGTTCAACGTCACCGAGCTCCCCAGCAGCAGCGCGCCCGTCGCGTGACGTACGACGTCCTCTCCAGCACGGAACGCTTCTCCGGCCATCACATCCGCGTCGTCACCGATGCCGTCCGCATGCCGGACGGCAGTACGGCCACTCGCGACGTCGTCCGCCATCCCGGCGCGGTCGGCGTCGTCGCCGTCGATGCCGACCTCAACGTGCTGCTAATCAAGCAGTACCGGCACGCGGTGCGCGACTACCTTTGGGAGCTGCCCGCCGGCATCCGCGACGTCGACGGCGAACCGCCTGACCGCACCGCCGCCCGTGAGCTGCACGAGGAGACCGGGTGGGTCGCCGGCACGCTGGCGCATCTGCTGACCTACCACGCGTCGCCCGGTGGCAGCGACGAACGCTGCGACGTCTACCTCGGCCGCGACGTGCGCGAGACGCCGGACCGCCCGCCGCTCGAAGGCGAGGAGCAGGACCTGGAGCTCCGGTGGCTGCCGGTCGCCGAGGCGGTCGGGTGGGTCCTCGACG
>CBQZLL010000126.1:0-8739 GCA_967749945.1 uncultured Frankiaceae bacterium | reverse complement strand
GGCCCGCCGGATATGCGCGAGGCACTGGAGCTCAGCCGTGTGCTCTTCCGTTCGGCGGCCGGGCAGCTGCGTGCCGCCCTCGGCCAGCGCGCACAGCCTGGCCGCGACGTTGACCGGGTCGCCCGCGACGGAGAATCCCGACGCCTCCCGGCTCGCCGCGACGAACACCTCGCCGGTGTTGATCCCGACGTGCACCGCGGGGATCCGCAACCGGTCGGTGACGACGCTGTTGATCGCGGCCACCTCGGCGTGCAACGCGACCGCCGCGTGGGCCGCACGCGCGGCGTCGTCCTCGTGCCCGACTGGTGCGCCGAACACCGCCATGAACCCGTCGCCCTGCATCTGCGGCACCGTTCCCCCGTAGGACTCGACGACCCTGCGCAGGGACGTCATGGCCGGACGGACGAAGTCGTGGACGTCCTCCGGGTCGAGCCGGCTGCACAACGACGTGTAGCCGGTGAGGTCCGCGAACAGCAGCGTCACGAGCTTGCGCTCGGGTGGCGCCGTCGGCTCGCCGCAGACCCCGCAGACCGGCGCGCCCGGGCCGAGCGCCGCGCCGCACGAACGGCAGCGCGGCGACTCGTCCGCTGGTCTGGCGGGCATCGTGGGCTAGCCCGCGCGTCCCGCGAAGCCGAAACCGAGGCCGGTGGCGCCACTGGCCGTGGCGGCGGACCGTACTCCGGGCAGGCCGGACACCTGGTTGATGAGGACGGCGAGCGCCTCCTGGTCGCCGGCGCTGACCTCGGCGAGAACGCTGTAGCCGGCGCCCGTCACGACGGCGGCACCGATGACGCCGGCCACGCCGCGGGCGGCGTCGTACACCGCGAGCGACAGCCCGGGCTGGGTGTCGAGCAGGCAGAAGCCGACGTAGTCCGCCACCATCCCGTGCGTCGGGAACGGAAACGGCATCGGCCCCGCGGCGAGGTACGAGCTCGACCCGGAGAGCCCCTGGGTGCCCAGCACGGCCGAGACGCGCTGGGCGAGCTCTGCATCGTCCGCACCCTCGACGGCGACGTAGAGCCGGTGCGAACCGATGAGCGGGAGGACGACCCGAGCCGCTCCCCCGGTGCCGACGCCGTTGCCGAGCGCGCCGACAGCGTCCTGCGTGGCCTGCTTGCTGAAGATGTACGCGTCCACATCGCTCCTCGGACCTCTGGGCCGCCGCCGGTGCGGTGGCCTCCGATCGTCGCCCATAACGGACGGCCGACACCGGGAAGTGTCGGCTAACCGACTGTTCCCGGGTCGATCCTGGCCAAGACTGGCAAATGGTCACTCGCCTCGCGCAGGCCCGCGACGGCGGGCACCCCGCACGACACGACCCGCAGTCGCCGGTCCACGAACACCCCGTCGATCCGGCGGCGCGGGTCCTCGGCTGTGCTCGTCAGGCCGTCGCCGTCAGGTGCGGTGGCGTACGCGTCGGCGAACACGGTCGCGAGCACAGTCCACGCCGCGTCGGGCGGGTCCTCGTTGACGTCGCCCGCGAGGATCGCCGGGCGCTCGGGATGTCGCGCCAGGACGGCGATGGCGCGGCGGGCCTGGTCGAGCCGTTCGGCGGCGTCCAGGCTGAGATGCGTCGCCGCGACGACGACCTCGACGCCGTCGACGAGGAACGACCCGACGGCGAGCCCGCGCCGGTGCCGCGGCGGGTGCCACGGCAGCCGCACGCTGTACGCGTCGCCGACCACGAGCCCGGGCCGGGCGAGAAGCAGGTTGGCGCCCGCGGCGCGGCCGCCCGTCACGAGACGCAGGCCCGCGCGATCCGCGAGGTCCCGGCACCGGCGTCGCCCGGACAGGAACCGCGGTGCCTCCTGGACACAGACGACGTCCGGGTCGCACTGCGCGATGACAGCGGCCACCCGGTCGACCCCGCGGCGGAGCGAGAGGACGTTGTACGTCAGCACCCGGAGGATCACGGGACCACCTCGGTGCCGACACCGCCGGCCACGGCGTCCTTCGCGCGGTCGAGCGACGTGATGACCGCGCGCGGCCCGCCGCCCTCGACGAAGTCGCAGGCGGCCTGGATCTTCGGCCCCATCGAGCCCTCCGGGAACTCCCCCGCCGCGAGCAGCGCGCGCGCCTCGGCGACGGCGAGCCGGGGCAACGGCGTCGCGTCGGGCGTCCCGAACGACCGCTGCACGACCTCGACCCCGGTGAGGATCAGCAGCAGGTCGGCGTCGACGAGCAGGCCGAGCCGGGCTGCCGACCGGTCCTTGTCGACGACCGCCTCGACGCCACGTAGCTCGCCGCCCAGGTCGACGACGGGAACGCCGCCGCCGCCCGCCGCGACGACGACGTGCCCGGCCTCGATGACGTGCAGGAGCGGTCGCTCCTCGACGAACCGCACCGGGGCGGGCGACGCGACGACCCGCCGCCATCGCCTGTCGGGCTGGATGGTGAAGACGTAGCCGGTCTCGTGCGCGATGCGCTGCGCGTCGGGGCGGTCGTACGACGGCCCGACCGGCTTGGTCGGCCGGCGGAACGCCGGGTCGCGCCCGTCGACGACGACCTGCGTGACGAAGCAGAGCGCGCGGACCGCGGAACCCCTGGCGCGCAGCGCGTTGTCGAGTGACTGGGCGAGCACGTAGCCGATCTGGCCTTGCGACTCGGCGCCGCAGACGTCCATCGGCATCGGCGGGATCGCGGGCGCCGCGGCCTCCTGCTGGAGCAGGATGCGGCCGACCTGCGGGCCGTTGCCATGGGTCAGGACGAGGCTCACGCCGGACGTGACGAGGTCCGCGAGGTAGCCGCAGGTGCGCGTCAGCGCGGCGCGCATCTCCTCGGCCGAGCCGGTCCCGCGCGGCGGCGAGAGGGCGTTGCCTCCCAGGGCTACGACGGCGCGCATAGTGCGTCGAACCCTACGTCGGGTCGCGCGATACTCGGCGGATGGTCGACGCGGAGATCACCGCCCACTACGCCCTCGGGCAGGAGCGGGAGCGGCTCTTCGCCGGCGGCGAGCAACGCCTGGAGCTCGTCCGGACTCTGGAGCTGTTGGACCGGCTGCTGCCGCCGCCGCCCGCGTTCCTCGTCGACGTCGGCGGCGGGCCCGGCACGTACGCGACGATCTGGGCCGGGCGCGGCTACACCGTCCACCTCTACGACGCCGTCGCCCTGCACGTGGAACAGGCGGGTGCCGCTGCCGCGGCGGGTCCGTCGTTCGAGGCGGCGGTGGCCGACGCGCGAGCAGTCCCCGAGGCCGACGGCAGCGCCGACGCGGTGCTGCTGCTCGGGCCGCTCTACCACCTCACCGAAGCGGCCGACCGCGTCGCCGCGCTACGCGAGGCGTGGCGGGTCGTGCGGCCCGGCGGTGTCGTCGCGGCAGTCGGCATCTCGCGCTACGCCGCGCTGCTCGACGGCCTGGCCCGCGGCTGGCTCGGCGATCCGACGTTCCGCGCGATCGCCGAGCGCGACGTCGCGGACGGGCAGCACCGCAACCCTGACGTGGCGGGGCACCCGGACTGGTTCACGACCGCGTACTTCCACCGCGTGGACGAGCTCGCGGCCGAGGTCCGCGCGGCGGGGTTCGAGGGCGTCACGGTGTACGGCATCGAAGGCCCCGGCTGGCTGTTCCAGGAACACTGGGGAGATCCGGACCGGCAGGCGCAGATCCTGCTCGCCGCCCGTGCGGTCGAGGCCGAACCGGTGCTGAGCAGCCACCTGCTCGCGGTCGGAAGGCGCCCCGCGGGCGACCACACATCTTCGTGATCTTGGCGAGGTCTTGCACCGTATGCGTGCGAGACCTCGCCAAGATCACGAAGGGCGAGCCGCGCTGCGCGGCGGCTCGCCGTCGAGCGCGGGCAGGACCTCGCGGGCGAACGCGCGGCGTTGCCCCGCTACGTCACCCCCGACGAACGCGACGAAGCACTCGCTCACGCCCGTGTCCGCGAGTGCGCGGATCCGCGCGGCGACGTCGTCGGGCGTGCCGGTGAGCGCACGCTCGCGCTCGGCCGGATCGCGGCCCGGTGACCACGACGCGAGGCGTTCGGCCGCCTCGTCGCGAGTCGAACCGAGCACCACCGGACCGCCCCACGTGATCGTGAGGCGGTCCGGCATCCGCGCGGCTTCCATCTCGGAAATCGTTGCGGCCCAGGCATTCCAGCCGTCCGCGATCTCCGCGGCGAGCTCGCGGGTCGCCTTCGCGGTGCCGCCGATCCAGACCGGCACGCCAGGCACCGCGTCGCGCAAGGCCCGGACGGTGGCGCGCAGCACCGCCCGCCGCTGGTCGGGTCTCAGGTGGGGCAGGCCGAGCAGGTCGTCCTCGGGTGCGCTGCTCGTGTCGCCCGTCCCGAGGGCCAGGACGACCCGGTCGCCGGCGACGGCGTAGAGCGTGCGCGCGACCTGCGCGGTCATCGCGGGCGGCCGCATCGGCGCGCGCGCGACGAGTGTGACGACGCGCAACGACGACGTCGCCGCCGCGACCGCGGCCAGCATCGTGAACGAGTCGAGTGAGGGCGTGCCGGCCGGCGCGCCCAGCGGCACCAGGTGGTCGAACGCGGTGACCGCGTCGTACCCGAGGTCCTCGCACTCGCGGGCGACGTCGAGGAACGACGCGTCCACCCGGCGCTGCGGAAGCGCGGTCCCGACCCTCACGCGCGCGCCAGGTCCGCGGCGCCGACGATGCCGGCGGCGTTGCCGAGGGTCGCCGGCCGGACGTCGGCGAGGGGCCGGTGGCCACGCCCCGACAGGTTCGCCGCGAACGACGCCCGCGCCGGTCCGAGCAACAGCTCTCCCGCGTCCGCGACGCCACCACCGACGACGAAGACTCCCGGGTCGAGGATCGACGCGAGGTCGGCGAGCCCGCGCCCGAGCCACCGCCCGACCTCCGCGAACGCCGCCACCGCGAGGTCGTCGCCCTCGCGCGCCGCCGTCGTGACGTGCGGCCCCTCGACGTCCGCACTACCCGCGAGCGCCAGCACCCGCGCGCCGTACGCCGGGTCCGCAGCCGACCACTCGCGCGCGAGCCGGGTCAGCGCGGAACCGCTCGCGTACTGCTCCAGGCAGCCGTCGTTGCCGCAGCCGCACCGGATGCCCTCGGGTACGACGCAGAGGTGTCCGGGCTCGCCCGCGATGCCGAAGCGCCCGCGGTAGAGACGACCGTCGACGAGGATCCCGGCGCCGATGCCGGTGCCGACGGTGAGGCAGACCAGGTCCGGCTCGCCGGCACCGGCGCCGTAGCGGTACTCGGCCCACGCGGCGGCGTTCGCGTCGTTCTCCACGACCACGGGCAGGCCGACGCGCTCGCCTACGTGGTCGCGGACCGCGACGTCGCGCCACGGGAGGTTGGGGGCGAACAGCATCGTCGTACGGTCGGCGCTCACGTAGCCCGCGGCGGCGACGCCGACCGCCGTCACGTCGTGCTTCCTCGCGAGGTCCTCGACCACCGCGACGACGGCGTCGAGCGCGCCGTCCGCGTCGTCGGACGGCGTCGGCCGGCGCACCGCTTCGAGCAGCGCGCCGCCCTCGTCGACGACGCCGGCCGCGACCTTCGTGCCGCCGATGTCGACGCCGATCGCCAGCCCCATCAGGAGATGTCGATGTGCTCGACGGGCACCTCGGTCCGATGCTTCGCGAACGCGCGCTCCTGCGCGTCGATCGCCGCGCGCAGCGCGAGCAGCAACGCGGCGACCGCGTCGGTGAGGTGCTCGAACGCTTCGGGCGACGCGCCGCGCAGCAACGAGAGCCCCTGGCACACCGGGCAGATCACGCACTCGGGTCCCTCGTGCAACGAGAAGGACGGCGCGTGTTCGCGCCACCACTCCTCGGCCGCGCCGAGGAGCTTCGCGGCCTCGTCCCCGAGCGAGCCCACCGCCTCCGTCACGACGACGCGCTCCACAGGTCGGGGTCGGGCACGAACGACACGACCAGCCGGCCGGTACGCAACGCCGCGCCCGACACGGTGCAGCGTCGCAAGGCGCTCGGCAGGGCAAGGACCCGCCGCCGCGATCCGACCGTGACGACGAGCTCGTCGCCGCGTCGCACCAGGTCGACCTCGCGCCGCTCGGCGAGCGGCAGGTCGAGCGCGAGATCGAAACCGCTGTCGGTCCGCGCGACCGACATGAGGTCGCGGTGCGGCGGGAGCGCGAGCGGGTCGGCGGGGCCGTACGCCTCCGCCGCGAACGCCGCGAGCTCCTCCAACCCGACCGGCTCACCGGCGCGGTACGGCGACCGCCACACCGGCAACGGCGCGAACGACTGCTCCACCTCGCCGAGCTGGATCGCCTGCGCCGCAACCCATCCAGCCCGCCACGCGTCGTCGGCCGGGGGGAACACCCGGTTGGCGAGAACGCCGTCGACGCGATAGCCGTAGAGGCTCAACGACGTCAGCGTCCGCCGCGCCTCCGCGACGACGACCGCCTCGGGCGTGAGGACGAGACGGACCGTCGAACGTTCAGGGGCAGTCAAGAGTGCGCGGACCTCGGCGAGCTCGGCATGCAGGCGTTCGACCGCGTCGAAGACCCGGTCCCGCGGCATCGGTACGCCCGTCATGCGACCGACCACGGGACGCATCGCGCGCGCCACCCGGCGGGACGCGGGGAACACCCGGTCCATGTACCAGGACAGTGCCTCGGGCAAGGCGAGCAGCCGCAACGTCTCCGCCGTCGGCGCGCAGTCGACGACGACCAGGCCCCACGTGCCGGACGTGACCTGGCGGCGTACCTCGAGCAGCGCGAGGACCTCCTCGGCGCCCGGGAGGACCGTCAGCTCCTCGGCCGCCATCGGATCGATGCCGGACTTGTCGAGGACGCTGCGCAGGTAGTCCTGCACGTCGCGCCACGAACGCTCGAAACCACGCTGCGCGTCGATCTGCTGGCCGTAGAGGCCCGCGTCGATCTCGGTGGGCTCGGGACCGAGCTCGGCGTCGACCGCGTCCGCGAGCGAGTGCGCCGGGTCGGTCGAGATGACGAGCGTCTTGAGGCCGCGCGCCGCGGCGAGCGTCGCCGTCGCGGCCGACGCGGTCGTCTTCCCTACCCCGCCCTTACCGGTGAAGAGGAGAACCCGCACCGCTCAGAGGCTAGTGCATGTCCATCCGCGCGCGAACGGTCGCGTACGCGGGCTCGGCTCGCAGCCGCGCGAGGTCGGGGTCGGCGTCCACGGACGCGCCGTCGCGCAGCCCCAGCGCCACCGCGTGGTCGAGCGCGGTGAGGGCGCGGCCGGCGTCACCGGCGCGGGCCCACGCGCAGGCCACGTTGTAGGCGATGAGCGGGTCGCGCACGCCGGCCGACAGCGCGCGTTCGCCCCACCGCGCGGCCTCCTCGTAGCGGCCCGCGCTGTACAGCGCCGTCATCGCGCCCACTGCCCCCGGGCCGGCGACGCCGTCGATCAGTCCGTCGACGTCGTCGCCGCGCCGCACGAGCAGCGCGACGAGCTCGCGCACCGCCCAGTCCGGCGCGGTCGGCAACGACGCCGCGAGACGTTCGCGCGCGAGCCGGTCCTGGCCGTTCGCGAGCAGGATGGCGGCCTCGTACGTCGGGTCGACCTTCAGGCCCTCGGGCAGGCCGAACAGCACGTCCTGCGCCTCGCGGTCGTGCCCGAGCCGGAGCAGCGCCATCGACCGCAACAGCAACGCGGCGGGCCGCCGGTCGTCCGGTACGACCGCGGGGTCGGGGACGAGCGCGAGCGCGCGGTCGGGGTCGCCCTCGCGCAACGCGAAGTCGGCGGCGAGCAACCGGTCGCTCGTCGGGTCGGTGTGGTGCTGGCGGCGCAACGCGGACAGCGTCTGGGCGTTGCCCGCCGCGAAGAAGATGACGAGCACCGCGCCGAACGGCTCGTCGAACGCTATCGCCGCGAACGCGACGACCGCCGCCACTCCGAGCGACGCGGCCGCGGCGCGGCGCAGGCGGGTGCGTTCGTCCGGGCCGGGCATCAGGGCGTAGAGGACCTGGCCCCCGTCGAGCGGCAGCATCGGCAGCAGGTTGAGGACACCCCACGCGAGGTTGGCGAACACCGCGAACCCGAGGATCCGCTCGGCGAACGTGTCGGCCGTCAGGTCGAGCGACGTGTAGGCGAACAGGAGCACGATCCCGAACGCGACGCCGGTCAACGGCCCCGCGACGCTGACCGCGACCCGGCGCCCGCGGCTCGCGCGCTGCGGCTTCCACGTCGTGAGGCCCGCGAGCATGTACAGGTCGATGCGCGGCTCGCCGCCCGCGGGCGCCGCGACGAACGCGTGCCCGAGCTCGTGCACGATGACCGAGACGGTGACGATGACGAGCCAGGCGAGCGCGCCGTTCACGCCGGTGCGCCCCGAGTAGCCGAGCAGCAGCACGACGATGAGGAAGCTCGCGTGGATCGTGATCGGGAACCCGAACAGGGTGAACGACACCAACCCCTTGCGGCCCGCCGCCGGGACCGGGAGGGACATCAGCGGCTCTCGACGCGCTTCTTGAGCTCCTTGAGCGCGGTGTCCATGACGACCTTCTCCGCCTTGCGCTTGAACATCCCGAGCATCGGGATGCCGGTATCGATCGTCAGCGAGTACGTCACGTGCGTGCTGCCGCCCTGGTCGGCGAGTGCGTACGAGCCGGCGTTCTCCTTGAGGCTCCCCGACTCCAGCTCCCACGAGATCCGCTCGTCGCCGGAGTACGTGTATCGCAGCGTGTAGTCGGCCTTCATGACACCCGCGTCGACGACGAAGCGAGCCTTGTCTGCGCGCCCGCCGGGCCCGGTCGAGAGAACCTCCGCGGTCTTGATGAACCCCGCCCACTCCGGGTACGCCGCGAAGTCCGCGATGACCGCCATCAC
>CBQZLL010000125.1:0-8744 GCA_967749945.1 uncultured Frankiaceae bacterium | reverse complement strand
CCGTGATGCCGTCAGCCCTCGAGGACCCCGTCGCGGCCCTGGGCCCCGGCGGCACGGGCTCGCGCGGGGCGGTGCGGGCATCGCCGCCCCGCGCGACTCGCCGGTGACCCGGCGGCGGCGCTACGGGGGGACCCGCACCGAACGGTGAGCGTGCCCGGTGGACCCGCGCGGGTGGTGCTGCAGCGCGCGACCCGCGCGGGCCTGCGTCGCGCCGCGGGACAGCCGGAGTACGCGCCGCGGTCATCGGCCCCGCCGGACGGCACGGATCGGCTCGGCGGCCTCGGCCCGTCGTAGGCCCCAGCTCGCGGCCCCCGTGAGCACCGCCGCGCCGAGCAGCAGCGTCAGCGCGGGCGTCGTCGCGCGGCGGCTCATCGCGTAGGCCGCCGTCCCGGACGCCGCGTCGTCCCGGGTCTCGGCCACCGCCAACTGCGGCGCGTCCTCGCTGTCGGGTGCGTACCCCGCCTGCGCGCCGGGCTGCTGGCCCGGGTGCTGCTGGGGCTGCGGGTGGTGCTGGGGCAGGTGGAGCGGCTCGGGGGGCGCGTTCGGCGGCGCGGGGCCGGCGCCGGCGCCCGCTGCGAGCCCCACGGCCGCGAGCCGGGGCGCGCTGCCGGTGGGCTCGGGCGAGTCCTGGCGCGGTAGGCCCGGCAGCACCGTCGTCACGGCGGTCGCCGTCGCGGGGCTCCACTGCGGTGTCCCCGCGTAGCGGGCGCGGACGGTCCGCGGGCCGGGTGCCCGAGGCGCGGTCGTGTCCGCGCAGGTGCGGCCGCGGGCATCGGTCGGCGGCGCGGCGAGGTGGACGCCGCCGAGGTCGAGCCCGACCGCCTGCCCGGCCACCGGCTCGCCCCGCGCCGCTCCCCGCACGGTGGCGCAGACGACGGTGGCACCACCCGCGCGGACCGTCGGCGGCGCGGTGACGGCGAGGGTGCTGACGAACGGGCAGTAGCCGCCCGGCAGGTCGTACGCCGTCACCGTCGCGAGGTCGCTGTCGCGGATCCACAGCGCGGTCCGCGGCGCGAACGTCATCGGGTCGCAGACGAGCTCGTCGTTCTCCCGGGTGCTCTCGCTGATCTTGCGGGTCAGGTACGTCGCCCGCAGCCCGCAGTCACGGCCGATCCGGATGACCGTGGTGTCGTCTTCGAGCAGGACGTACGCGCCGTCCGCGGCCGCGACGATCGCGGACGGGTACGGCACCGTCGTCAGTGCCGCGTCGATCGCGGCGGCGAGCGAGCAGTGCCCCCGCAGCCGCCCCGACTCGTCGAGGAACAGCATCGCCTTCTCCTCCGACCCCTCCGCGACGCCGAGGAAGGTGCGGCTGAACGGGTCGTACGAGTCCTGGTAGCCGTAGCTCGCCGGGAACGCGAGCCGCCGCTGCCCGGTCGCGAGGTCGACGCGCCACATCGCGTGCCCGTCGTCGACGTAGAGGCGGTCGCGGCGGGAGTCGTACCCGAGGAACTTCGCCGGCACGCCGGGCGCGAGCGTCCCGAGGTCGCGGCCGTCGACCGGGCTCATCCGGTGGACGACGTCGACGGGGTCGCCCGAGCCGCGGGCCGGTGCGAACTCGCCCGCGTAGTACAGCGTCCGCCCGTCGAACGCGAGCGAGCCGCTCGACGCGCCGTCGGCCGCGGGGAGCGCGAGCTGCCGCAACGGCGCCAGCGCGAGCAGCGGCCGCCCGGTGACTGGGACGCCGCGCTGCGCCGGACCCGACGCGGAGACCGTGACGTCGGCGGCGGAGACCTGCGTGTACCAGGCCTCGCCGCAGCGGACGACGTACGTCGTCGGCCGCGCGGCGTCGGCCGCGAGGTCGCGCGCGGCGCAGCCGCTCGGCAGGCCGTCGGCGAGCGTCGTCGGATGCCCCGTGCCGGGCACCGTCAGCGGGTGCGCGCCGCCGAGCGCGACCGCGCCCGGGCCGCCGCTGTCGACGCGGGCGGCCGAGAGGGCGGCGGACGGCGTACGGCGCCAGGTCGCGCCGAGGTCGGTGGTCCGCCAGAGGCCGTCGGCGCGGGCGACCACGGCGAGGCCGTTGGCCGCGCCGCGGGCGGTGTCGACGTCGTGGGCGGGGCCGGCGAGCACCCGCTGCCACGTCGTGCCCGCGTCGGCCGACTGCCACAGTCCCGCTCCCGCCGACGAGCCCGCGGCGAGCCAGAGCACGTCCACCGACCAGGCGTCGAACGCCAGCGCCGCCGCGGGCACGGGCATCGTCCCCGCCGGCCGGAACGACGCCCCGCCGTCGTCGCTGCGCCACAGCGCGGTCGCGACGGCTGTGATCGCCGTCGCGACGACGACGACCGGAGGGTCGCCCCGCGACACCGCGGCCGCGACCGCGGGGTCTGCAACGCCGGACGCATGCGCGAACGTGGCCCCGTCGTCCCCGCTCACGAGCACGCCGCCGCCCCGCAGCGCGGCGACGACGATGCCTGTCCGCCCGTCGGCGAACACCCGGTCGGTGCCACCCGCGACCGGAGCGAAGCGCCGCCCGTCGGCTGACCGCCGGAGCGTGCCGTCGGCACTGACGGCGAGCAGCGCGCACGTCGTCCGCAGCGGCACGACCTGGAGCGACTCCCGCGGCGCGGCAAGCCGCGACCACCGGCCCACCGATCGGCCTGGGCAGGCGTCCGCGTGACCAGGTCCGGCGAACGGCAGGCCCACGGCGAGCACCGCCCCAGCGAGGGTGGCCCGGGCGACCCGGCCGGTCATCGGCGCACCGTGAGCAGCTCGACCCGCGCCCACGTCGGGAGCGCGACGACGCCCGGCGTGGTCGCCGTCGCGCGGGCGCGGTCGTAGCCCATTGCGGTCCACTCGGCGTCGGCCTTGACCGGCGCCGGCGCCAGCGCGCGCCAGTCCCCGGGTCGAGGGACGCGCCCGCGGAACGGTACGAGGTACGTCGCGCCACTCGGCGTCGCGACGACCGCGTCGCCGGTCGCCGTGTGCACGATCGCGGCGTCCAGGACCGACGCGCGCCCGGGTGGCAGCACCTGGCGGAACGTCCGCCCGCCGTCGCCCGACCAGGAGAGCGTCGGCGGTCCCTCGGGCGACGTCGGGTCGCGGGTCGCGCCGAGCGCGAGCAGCCGTGCGGGCGCGCCGCGGCGCGGCCACGCGACGTCGACCGAGTGCCACGTGGGCGGGTTGGGGCCGAAGAACGGCCACGGGTCGACCGATTGCCACGACGTGCCCCCGTCGCGCGAGTGGCGCAGCCCGGTGAGCGACGCACCCGACCGTGACCGCGTGCCGCCCCACTCCCAGAGCTCGTCGCGGTCGTACGGGCTGACCGCGAAGCCGTTGATCGCGACCGGATCGTCCGGCGACGCGGTAGGTCCACGGCGCAGCCAGCTGACGCCGTCGGAGGTGCGGGAGTAGCTCACCGTGCCGATCGGCGACGCGCTGGCGAGGTAGGTCATCCCGGCCGGCGTGCTGTGCAGGACGGGCGGCGAGCCGCCGGAGGCGGGGTCGTCGAGGCCGAACGGCGGTCCGTCGATGTCCGTCGTCCAGCCGGTCCTGCCGTCGGCGCTGCGAACCACGTACGTCCGTCCGCCGACGGTCGGCCCCCACCCGGTCGGCCGGACGACGAGCAGTACGCGGGTACGTCCGCCGATCCGGACGGCGTCGATGCCCGCGATCTGGTCGACGTCGGCGTACGGATTGGCGTCGCTCGGCGACGCGGGCACCTGGTAGACCTGCCGCCACGTACAGCCGCCGTCGTCGCTGCGCTGGACGCGTTCGCCGTCGGTGACGAGAACGACCCGCGCGTCGGCCGGATCGACGGCGACCGCGCGAATCCTCCGCAGGTCGCCGTGGATCGTCTGGTACGTCGCGGAGTGCGCGGGCAGTGGCGGGGCGGCGACGAACCAGCGGCCGGCCTTCGCCGCCGCGGCGCGCCCGCAGCCCGCCGCCGTGGCCGGGATCCGCACCGGCACGGCGGCGAGGACCGCCATGGAGACCGCGAGCGCAGCAGACCGTCGCACCGTTGGAGCACCCCCGTTCCGATTCGTGTCGAACGAAACGGTTGCGCACTTTGGCCGGGGCGAAAACCCGGCTCGCGCGGCCTGTGGATGCCAAACGACACTGTGGACACCGGCTTGACAACGCCTATGGCGCAATGGTGTAGAGACGGGCGACCGGCAGGGCACCGGACTCCGCTCGACAGCGGTGGCCCGGCCGCGGCGGCTCGACCGAAATATCGCCAAGATCGCGAACTGCCGCGGGCTCGGCGCGTTCGGCCAACCCTCCTACCGGCAGGGGCGGTACCGCAGGTCGGCGACGTAGTCGTCCGGCGCGCCGGCCTTCTCGGCGGCGTCGGCCATCGCGGCGAGGTACGACGGCGACGGCAGACCGCCCTCGTAGTCGTTGAGGACGTACGTCCAGGCGAGCTGCTCGCCGTCGAGCGTCTGCACCCGTACGTGGATCTTCGAGTACAGCCCCATGCTCACGCCGTCCCAGTCGTCGAGCCGTGCCTCGTCGTCCTGCGGCACGTCGTAGACGACGACGTACACCTGCGACTCCGGCTCCTCGACGATGGTCGCGAGCGCACCCTCCCAGCCGATCGACTCGCCCCCGAACGAGATCCGCCAGCCGGCCAGCCACCCCGTGTCGACCTGGGGGCTGTGCGGGCAACGGAACTTCATCTGCGCGGTGTCCATGTTCGAGCCGTACGCCGCGTAGAGCGCCATGGGGGAAGATTACGCGGGCGTCGGGCGAATCAGGAGGCAGCGTGCGCATCGTCATCGTGGGCGGCGGACCCGCCGGCTACGAGTCCGCGCTCGTCGCGCGGCAGCTCGGCGCGGACGTCACCGTCGTCGACCGCGACGGTCTCGGCGGCTCCTGCGTCCTCACCGACTGCGTCCCGTCGAAGACGCTCATCGCGACGTCCGACGCGATGACCGACCTCGCGGCCGCGGGCTCGCTCGGCATCCGGTTCCGCAAGGCAGGCGACGCGACGTGGGACGACGAGGACCCGGACTCGCCGCCCGAGGCCGTGTCCGTCGACGCGCCCACAGTGTTCAGCCGGGTCAAGACGCTCGCGCTCGCGCAGAGCCTCGACATCGCGGCGCGGCTGGCCCGCGAGGGCGTCCACGTCGTCCAGGGCAGCGGCCGGCTCCTCGACCCGAGACACGTCGCCGTCCGTCGCGTCAACGCCGACGACGACGACGTCCTCGACGCCGACGTCGTGCTGCTCGCGCTCGGCGCGCACCCGCGCGTTGTCCCGGGCGCGGAGCCCGACGGCGAGCGGATCCTCGACTGGCGCCAGGTCTACGACCTGCCGGAGCTGCCCGAGCGGCTCGTCGTGGTCGGGTCGGGCGTGACGGGTGCGGAGTTCGCGGGGGCGTTCCAGGCGATGGGGTCGAACGTCACGCTCGTCTCGTCGCGCGAGCGCGTACTGCCCGGCGAGGATGCCGACGCGGCGGGCGTCATCGAGGCGATCTTCGCCCGGCGCGGCATGACGATCCTCAACGGCACCCGCGCCGTCGCCGCGACCCGCACGTCGTCAGGCGTCGTCGTCACCCTCGACGATGGCCGTACGGTCGAGGGCACGCACGCGTTGATGACCGTCGGCTCGGTGCCGTCGACTGAGGGGCTCGGTCTCGAAGGAGCGGGCGTCCGGCTCACCGCCGACGGCTACATCGCCGTCGACAAGGTGAGTCGTACGTCCGTCCCCAACATCTACGCCGCCGGCGACTGCACCGGCGTCCTCATGCTCGCGTCGGTCGCGGCGATGCAGGGCCGGATCGCGATGTGGCACGCGCTCGGCGAGGCCGTCGAGCCGATGCGGCTCGGCAACGTCTCCGCGACCATCTTCACCGACCCGGAGATCGCGACCGTCGGCGTCCGGCAGGAGGATGTCGACGCGGGCACCGTCTACGGCGTCGTCAAGAAGCTACCGCTCGCGACGAACGCGCGCGCCAAGATGCAGGGCATCACCGACGGCTTCGTCAAGCTCATCTGCCGACCCGAGAGCGGCAAGCTGCTCGGGGGTGTCGTCGTCGCGCCGCACGCGAGCGAGCTCATCCTGCCGATCACCATGGCCGTGTCGCTGGGTCTCAACGTCGACCAGGTGGCGCACACGTTCTCGATCTACCCGTCGCTGTCGGGCTCCCTCACCGAGGCAGCCCGACAGCTCCACCAGGGCTAAACACTCAGGTCCGGCAGCACGAAGCGGACGGTCGCCGGCAGGGTCGTGATCCTGCAGACGTCGGGCGCGAACGAGCACACCTCGGCCGGGGGCACCTCCTGGGAGACTGCGAGGGCGCACTTTGCGATGTTCGGGTTGCCGGACCAGGTGTGGTTCGGCGCGTCCCAGTACAGGACCGTCGTGGGGGAGAAGATGACGACCGTCGTGCAGAGCCACACCGGGTCGTACGGTCCGGCGGGGTAGGTGAACAAGGTCGGTTCCTCGACCGTCACCCAGCCGGTGGGGAGGGGAACGGTGTGTGACACCCCGGTCGGTGCGATGTGGAACGTCCCTTGGTCGGTGTAGACGCCGGAACCGCCAACCCGGAACTCGCACGTCGCCGAGAAGCTGGTGTTCGCCGTCAACGGGCCGTAGAACACGCGTGCTGTCTGGGGCGACAACGGCGGCGACGCGACGTCGCCGACCGAGACCATGCCGCAGGTGAGTCCCTGCACGGGTGCGGCGGCATGAGCGGACGTGGGCGTAGCTGCGACGAGCGCCGCGGCGCAGATCGCCAAGTACTTCCGGAACATGGCATCTCCATTCCACCAGGGTTAGCGGTCAGACAATCGTCTCGAACACCTTCGGCAGTGAGACGTACACCGCTGCCGGGAGGTCGCAGTTCGCAGTGACGCAGAGCGCGGTCGTAGCAGCGCAGGCTAGCGAGGCGAGGTCGCACACCTCATCCGGCGGGACCTGCTGGGAGCTTGCCAGCGTGCACTTCGCGGTGGTCGCGTTGTTCGACAGCCGCCCGGAGGCGTCGTCGTAGTACCAGATCGAGCCGTCAGGTCCCGTGACCGTCGTGCAGACGTACGCAGAGACGATGCCGGGTCGCCATTGGAAGATGACGGGCTGGGGCGTGCTGACGGCGACCAGCGATCCCGTCGCGACCGGCGTGGACACGGCGTCCGGATCGCTGTAGACCCCAGTTCCGTTGGTCTGGATGCTGCACTGGATCGAGACTGTGCCTGTCGAGGCGACGGGGCCGCCCCATAGCACTCCGCTTTGGTGGAAGGGCCCGCTCAGGGCCAGAAGGATGTCGCTGGTCGACGCGAGGCCGCAGGTGAGGCCGGTCACGGGTGGCGGTACGGCGGCGTGCGCGGGGCCGGTGAACGACGCGGCGAGCGCGAGCGCGGCGAGCAGTGGCTTGGTCATCGGATGCTCCTTGTCGGCCGGCGGTCGTCTGTTTGATACGACCGCCGGCGCAGAGCGTTGCGGGGGTGGGTGATTTCATGTCGAGAAGCTCTGACCGGCTCCGCTCACCAGGTGACGGGCCACGACCAACGCGGCCCACGACACCAGGAGGACACCATGCCGAGGTACCTGCTCCTCAAGCACTACCGCGGCGGCCCCGAGCCGTACCGTCCCTTCCCTCCGATGGACCAGTGGGCGCCCGCGGACGTGGAGGCGCACATGGCCTTCCTCCATCACGTCAGCGCGCTGCTCGAGAAGAACGGCGAGTACGTCGACGGGCAGGCGCTCACGCCCGCACGCACCTGGGTGCGCTACGGCGGCCCGGACGCCGCGCCGGTCACCACCGACGGCCCGCTGCCCGAGACCAGCGATCTCGTGGCGGGCTGGTACATGATCGACGTCGAGTCGCACGAGCGCGCGGTCGAGCTCGCGGCCTACGTCTCCTCCGAGCCCGGCCCGGGCGGGGAGCCGCTGTACGAGTGGATCGACGTCCGGGAGGTCATGTCCGGGGCGCCCTCGGACGACTGACCCGGCGTGATCGACGAGCCGACGCGACGGCTGGACGAGGGCGCGCTGCGCGCCCTCGTCCCTCGGGTGCTCGCGGGCCTGGTCCGGCGGGGCGAGGACTTCGATGCCGCCGAGGACGCGCTGCAGGAGGCGCTGCTGGAGGCGCTGCGGGTGTGGCCCGAGCACCCGCCGCGCGACCCGCGCGCGTGGCTGGCGACGGTCGCGACCCGGCGGCTCGTCGACGCCCGCCGCAGCGAGGCCGCCCGTCACCGCCGCGAGGAGGCGACGTACGCCGAGCCGCGGCCCGCCGCCACCGAGGAGGGCGACGACACCCTCTTCCTGCTCTTCTGCTGCTGCCACCCCGACCTCGCGCCCGCCTCCCAGGTGGCGCTGACCCTGCGCGCCGTCGGCGGCCTCACCACCCGGGAGATCGCCGACGCCTTCTACGTCCCGGAGGCGACGATGGCGCAGCGGATCAGCCGGGCCAAGCGGACCCTGCGGGGACGCCGCCTCGACCAGCCCGGCGACCTCGCCGTCGTGCTGCGCGTGCTCTATCTCGTCTACACGGCCGGTCACGCTGGCCGGGTGGACCTTGCCGGCGAGGCGATCCGGCTCGCCCGCCAGCTCACCCTCGCCACGGAGGAGCCCGAGGCGCGCGGGCTGCTCGCGCTGATGCTCCTCAACCACGCGCGGCTCCCGGCGCGGCTCGACCCCGAGGGCCGGATCGTCACGCTCGACCGGCAGGACCGCGGCCTGTGGGACACGCGCGAGATCGCCGAGGGCGTGCGCGTCCTGCAGTCGGCGCTGGCCATGCGGACGGAGGAACGGCGCCCGGGCCGCTACCAGGTCGAGGCCGCGATCGCCGCCCTGCACGACGACG
>CBQZLL010000124.1:0-8787 GCA_967749945.1 uncultured Frankiaceae bacterium | reverse complement strand
ACGACGTACCACTCGCCGGGCGCGGTCTCGATGAGCTTGGCGAGGTCGTCGTCCTC
Organism: uncultured Frankiaceae bacterium; assembly: GCA_967749945.1. Lineage (GTDB taxonomy): Bacteria > Actinomycetota > Actinomycetes > BP-191 > BP-191 > BP-191. The sequence continues at coordinate 8,731 of CBQZLL010000124.1, read as the reverse complement.
CTCGATCGCCTCCTCGACCACCGCCTCCTCCGCGACCTCCTCCGCGACCTCGACGGAGGCCTCGGCCCCGTCGGGCTCGGCCACCTCGGGCTCGGCCGCCTCGACGACCTCGGGCTCGGCCGTCGGCGCGTCCGTCGGCGCGGCAGCCTCCTCCGTGACGTCGACGACCTCGTCGTCGAACGCCGCGGGCGCCTGCTGCTCGTCGGGAGTGGTGGTGTTCTCGGACACGAATGAACGCTTCCTGGTCGGGGGGTGGGACAGGGCTACCGATCAGCCGAAGACGGCAAGCACCGCCTTGGTGAACCCGTAGTCGAGCCCCGCGACGATGAGCACCATGGCGGTGACGAACACGAGGACGACGGTCGAGTAACCGATGAGCTCGCGCCGGGTCGGCCAGATGACCTTGCGCATCTCCGCCGCGACCTCGCGGTAGAGCTTCGGGATACGGCTGAGGCCACGACGGTCCTTCGGGGGCTTCTTGGCACCCTTGCCGCCGGCAGCCGGTTCGGCGGTCGGCTCGTCGATCGCCGTGGCGCCGATGCCGCTGTCGCTGTTCACTCGTTCGTCCTCATCCTCGGTGTCGTCTCGCAGGGCAGGAGGGACTCGAACCCCCAACCGCCGGTTTTGGAGACCGGAACTCTGACCAATTGAGCTACTGCCCTTCCGGGCTCTCCCTACCCCTTCCCGGGCAAGCCGAGGCAGGGGCGGGTTCGCCCAGACGGTGCAGTGTACGTGAGCGACACCCCACGGCCAACCGGGGCCGGCTCCGGCAGAAGGCCGTAATGGCATCTCCCGTCATTCCCGGCGTGTTCACCGGCGCAGCGGCGCTGGGCACCGGCGCGATGGTGCCGAACGACGACGACGAGAGCAGCGCCGGCGCGCGGCGGCGAACTCCAGGACGCACCCCCGAGCCGCCCGCCCGGAAGGACGACGCCGGGCCGTAGCCGCCCTACGCGACGGCGCGACGGGCGCGCAGCGCGCGCCAGGCAAGGAGGCCGGCACCGAGGGTGGCGACGGCGCCGATCCCAGCCCCGGCAGCGATGACCTTGGGCCGCGAGCCGCTCACGGCCCCTCGGCCGAGCACGGCCGCCTTCTCCCGTACGGTCGGCTGCGCGGCCCGGTCGAGGATCGACTCGAGGAGCCCGGCGGGCGGCGCGGCGTTGACGTGATGCAGGTCGGCGAGGGTGCGCCGGACCGTGCGGTACGACGCCGCGATCTCGGCGCACGCGGCGCACTCGGCGAGGTGCGTACGCAGCTCGGTGGCGCGTCGGGTGGACAGCTCGTGGCCGTCGAGGCCGGGCAGGTCGGCACGCGTCGAGGCGCAGCGGGGCGGCAGGGCAGCCGGGGTGGAGGCGCTCATGCAAGACCCCTTCGGGAACGGCGCGGGAGCGGGGTGACGGAGGAGTCGGCGAGCGAGGCGCGGAGGCGTTCGCGGGCGCGGAACAGACGGACCTTCACCGCGGTCTCGGACAAGCCGGTCGCGGCGGCGACCTCGGCGGTGGAGAGGCCTTCGACGTCGCGGAGCACGACGATCGTGCGGGACGACTCGGGCAGGGCGGCGACGGCGGCCTCGGCGCGGGCGAGCAGCTCGGCGCGCTCGGCGCGCTCCTCGGGCCCGGCGTCGGGGTCGATGACGGCGTGCATCGAGTCCTCCCCCGGCATCCCGAACGCCTCGCGCCCGGGCACCGGCCGCCGCGAGCGCTTGCGCAGCGCGGTGAGGGCGGTGTTGACGGTGACGCGGTGCAGCCACGTGCCGAACGCCGACTCCCCACGGAAGCCGACGACCGAGCGCATGACCCGCACGAAAACCTCCTGCGTCACGTCGGCCGCCTCGTCGCGGTCGCGGACGAGGCGGTAGGCGAGCGCGTACACGTCGGCGTACGTCGCCCGCACGAGGGCGTCGAGAGCCCCGGCCTCGCCACGCTGGCACGCGCGAACGACCTCAGGATCGACGTCCATCACGCCGTTGGACTCTAATCGCGCCGTAGGGTTACCTCCATGCCCCGGATCTCTATTCGCGTCGGTTCCATCGCTGAGTCCGCCACGCTGGCGGTCGACGCGAAGGCCAAAGCACTCAAAGCGGCCGGCCGCGACGTGGTCGGTTTCGGCGCCGGTGAGCCTGACTTCGCGACGCCCAGCCACGTGGTCGACGCGGCCGCGGCGGCGTGCCACAACCCGCGGTTCCACAAGTACACGCCGACTGCGGGCCTGCCGGAGCTGCGGGCGGCGATCGCGGACAAGACCAAGCGGGACAGCGGCTACGACGTGAGCGCCGAGCAGGTGCTCGTCACGAACGGCGGCAAGCAGGCCGTCTACAACACGTTCGCGACGTTGCTCGACCCGGGCGACGAGGCGCTGCTGCCGGCGCCGTACTGGACGACGTACCCGGAGGCGATCGCGCTCGCGGGCGGCACGCCGGTCGTCGTTCCGACGGACGAGTCCACGGGATACCTCGCGACCGTCGACCGGCTCGAAGCGGCGCGGACTGGGCGGACCAAACTGCTGCTGTTCTGCTCGCCGTCGAACCCGACCGGCGCGGTGTACCCGCCGGAGCAGGTCGAGGCGATCGGCCGGTGGGCCGCCGCGCACGGGATCTGGGTCGTCACCGACGAGATCTACGAGCACCTCACGTACGGCGGCGCCGAGCACGTATCGATGCCAGTCGTCGTCCCCGAGATCGCCGGGACCTGCGTGGTCCTCAACGGCGTCGCGAAGACGTACGCGATGACGGGATGGCGGGTCGGCTGGATGATCGGGCCCGTCGACGTCGTCAAGGCCGCGACGAACCTCCAGTCGCACGCGACGAGCAACGTCTCCAATGTTGCCCAGGCCGCCGCGCTCGCGGCCGTGTCGGGCGACCTCTCCGCGGTGGCGGAGATGCGCGCGGCGTTCGACCGACGGCGGACGCTCATGCACGGGATGCTCAACGCGATCCCCGGTGTGACCTGCCCAGAACCGCTGGGGGCGTTCTATGCGTTCCCGTCGTTCAAGGGCCTGCTCGGCAGCGAGATCCGCCACCGGATGCCCATGACGTCGATCGAGCTCGCCGAGCTGCTGCTCGAAGAGGCGGACGTCGCGGTCGTGCCGGGCGAGGCGTTCGGGGCGCCCGGCTACGCGCGGCTGTCGTACGCGCTCGGCGACGACGACCTCCGCCGCGGCGTCGAGCGGATGGCGGCGGTGCTCAGCGAGGCGCGGCCTGCTGCAGGCACACCGCTGCCCGGCTGATCGCCTGCACCGAGGTCCGGTCGGGCTTCGAGGGGGCCGGGAACGTCGTCGGCTGCTCCTGCTCGCGGGCCGGCGAGTGCAGCTCGTAGACCGTGCCGTGGTCGACGACGAACGCGGTGAACAAGGTCTTGTCCTCGCCGGGCGTCTTGAAGAGCGTGACGACGACGACGCCGCCGGCGTACTTCACCATCTGCGGGAGGACGAACTCCACGTTCGGTTTCTTGAACCCGGCCTTGAGCCGCGCGGAGAGCACGGCATCCGGCTTGAGACAGGGCGCTGCCTCGATGCCGGTCGGGCGGAGTCCGTAGCCGAATACGGCCGAGGCTCCGGTGGCGAAGATCGCGACCGCGCCGACGCCGACAACGGCCTCTTTCGGAGTGAGCAGGCCGAGGCCGCGGGGGCGGGCAGCTCGGCCGTGCCGGTCGATCTGCTGCCACCGCAGCGCGCGGCGGACGAACGTGTTGCGGCTCGGGACGATCGCGACGAAGAGCACGGCCGCGCCGATGCGGTACAGCGTCACGGTGCCGAGCCGCTGATAGACCGTGGTCACCGCGAGCAGGAACAGGCCGGCGACGGCGCTCCCCCAGAGGGCCGCGCGAGCCATCCGCCAGTTGAGGAACGCGGCGCGGGAGACGTCCTCGGCAACCCACGCGCGGTACTCGGCGGGTAGCCGGAGGCCGAGCAGGCGGTAGGCGAGACGCCATTTCGTAGGGGGTGGTGGCTGGGTCACGGCGGACATTGTGCCCGACGCGCGACGGACTGGCTCAGCGAGGCCTCAGCCGACCCGGCCGCTCGCGTGACCGGCGACCGTGACGGCGAGCAGCACGGCAGCGACGGCGTTGCACGCCCAGAGCTCGGCGGCGCGGCGGTGCCGTTCGGCGCGGAGGCCGAGCGCGGCGAGCAGCAACGCGGTCACGACGATCAGCGTGGGCACCATGGGCGCAGCATCGTCAGCGCCGTACGTCCAGGTGGGGCGTTCGGGGCGAAATGAGCCGATGTGACTACGTGCGCCGGGTCCGGAGGTCCTCGCGGCCGCGGAAGCGTTGGAGGAAGCGGTCGTACGTCCGCTTCGACTCCTTGTCGCGGTACGCCGGGTCGGTGTCGTGGTAGCCGCGGTGGCGGTGGCGTAGCGCGGGCAGCGGCTCGGTCATGACGATGGTCCCGCCGGCCTCGCGCAGCGCGAACGACCACTCCATGTCGGCGTTGCGGTAGAACCGCGCCTTGGGATGCGGCGGGGTCGCGAGCGCGGCGAACCGGCGTACCGCGAACAGGTAGCCCAGCATCGCGTCGACCTCGCCGGGCGTGGCGTCCTCGAACGACAACCAGTCGTCGGCGACGTCGACGCCCCAGCCGCCGGCGACGACGACGTCCGGGTCGTCGAACGCCGCGAGGACCACGCCGATCGCGTCGCCCGTCAGCTCGACGCTCGGGTCGAGTACGACGTGGATCGCGGCCGTGTCGGCACGCAGCAGCGCGGTCCGCGCGGCCGCCCAGCCTGGATGCGTGGCGAGGTGCAGCACCTCGACGTCGTCGTGGAAGACACCGCCGACGTCGAGCACGAGGACGTGCGCGGTGGTGTGCGCGCGGACGGCGTCGACGCAGCGGCGTACGTCGTCCGGCCAGCCCTCGGCGAGGATCGCGACGGTGACGGGTCTCGTGTCGGCCTCGGCCGAGCGGTCGGGCAGGTCGTCGACCCGGTCGTGGACGTCGTACGGCGGCTTCTCCGCGAGCGACCAGCCGTCGGCGGTGTCCTTGACCAGCCAGCCTGCGGCCGCGATCTCGTCGCGGAGCGCGTCGGACGTGGCGAAGTCCTTTGCCGCCCGGGCGGCCGCGCGGCGTCCGGCCAGCGCGACCACCTCGGTCGGCGGCTCGCTCATCGGTGAGCCACGTCCCTAGGGCAGGCGGACCGTGGCCCGCGCGCCTTGGAGGACGTTCTCGCCGGCGGCGGTCGCGGTGAGGACGACGACGACGCGGTTGCCGTCGAGCTTCTCCTCGACCTCGCCGCTGACCGTCAGCGTCGCGCCCTTGTCGTCGTCGGGCACGACGACCGGCTTCGAGAAGCGCACCTTGTAGTCGAGCACCGCCCCTGGATTACCGGCCCAGTCGGTGACGACCCGCGCGGCTTCGGCCATCGTGAACATGCCGTGCGCGATGACGTCGGGCAAGCCGACCATCTTGGCGATGCGCTCGTTCCAGTGGATGACGTTGAAGTCACCGGACGCGCCGCAGTACATGACGAGGTTGATGCGCTGGACCGGGAAGTCACGCGCCGGGATCGTGTCGCCGACGTTGACGTCGTCGTAGCGGACGGTCATTCGGTCACCTCCGCGGTACCGCGCGAGATCAGCGTGTTGACGGCGGTGCAGACGTGCTCGCCGTCGACGGTCGTGATGACCGCCTCCCAGGTGAGGGCTTCGTTGCGGCCGGCGTCGCGGATGTCGACGATCGTCGGCGTCCCGACGAGCACGTCGCCCGCGTGGATCGGCCGGGTGTACGAGAACGACTGCTCGCCGTGCACCACGCGCGAGTAGTCGAGGCCGAGGTCGGGGTCGAAGACGACCTGGCCGCCCATCTGGAACGAGATGACGATCGCGAACGTCGGCGGCGCGATGACGTCGGGGTAGCCGAGCGCCTGCGCGGCGGCCTTGTCGACGTACGCCGGGTTGTTGTCGCCGATCGCGTTCGCGAAGTCCTTGATCTTGACGCGGGACACCTCGTACGGCGCGCTCGACGGGAAGGACTTGCCGACCCAGTTCCTGTTGAGAGCCATCGTCACATCGTTCCCAACTGGCCACCGGCCACGGGGATGGTGATACCGGACACGAAGTCGCTGTCGGTGCTGGCGAGGAACGCGTGCACCGCCGCGATGTCCTCGGGCTGACCATAGCGGCCGAGCGCGATGAGCGCCTTCATGAGCTGGCGGCTCGCCTCGGGGATGCCGTACGCGCCGTCGCCCTGCTCCTTCGACGCGGTGAGCCGCGTCTCGACGAAGCCCGGCGCGACGGCGTTGACGTTGATGCCGAAGGGCCCGAGCTCCAGCGCGAGCGTCCGCGTCGTCGCGATGATCGCGCCCTTGGCGGCGGTGTAGTTGTACTGGCCGTTGTTGCCCATGATCGCCGCGACGCTCGACGTGTTGACGATCTTGCGGTTGTACGCGGGCCGGCCGGTCGCCTCCTTCTCCGCCTTCGCCGCCGCGCGCATGTGCTGCACCGCGGCGAGGGTGACGTGGAAGGCCGTCTTGAAGTTCACGTTGAAGACGAAGTCGAAGAGCTCGTCGTCCAGGTTGTGGAACATCTTGTCGCGCGTCGTACCCGCGTTGTTGATGACGATGTCGAGCTTGCCGTACTGCGCGACGGTGCTCTCGACGAGCTCGTCGGCCTGCGCGCGCTCGACCGTGTTGTGCAGGCTCGCGCTCGCCGTACCGCCGTCCTTGACGATGAGGTCGACGGTCTCGTGGGCGGGCTCGCTGTCGACGTCGTTGACGACGACGGCGGCGCCCTCCTGGGCGAGCCGTTGCGCGGTAGCGCGGCCGATGCCGCGACCCGCGCCGGTGACGATCGCTACCCGGTCATCCAGTCGACCCACGCTGTGCTCCTCTACGTCGATGGCGGCGGGGCGGACGATACCTCGACGGCGTAGGAGACCACCGGGTCGGCGATCCCGCGCAGCGTCTTCGGCGGCAGCGGGGTGGTGGCGTACGCGCCGTCGAGGCGGTCGTACAGGTCGGTGTCGACGAGGACCTGACCGGGGTCGGCGGCCGCGACGAGCCGGGCCGCGAGGTTGACCGGCGGGCCGAAATAGTCGCCGTCCTGGGCGAGCAGCAGCCCGTACGTGACGCCCGCGCGGACCGGATGAGGGAAGCCGGTGACCAGGCGGACGGCGACGTCGACCGCGGCGGCGGGGCGCGGCGTGACGTACATGACGGCGTCGCCGATGAACTTCACGACCCGGCCGTCGACCTCGTGGACGAGGGTGGTGGCGGTGCCCTCGAAGGCGTTCAGCAGCCGGGAGAGCTCGGCGCTCGTCGCGGTCTCGGAAAGGGCGGTGAAGCCGCTCACGTCGGCGAAGCCGACCGCGGCGCGGATCTGGCCGAGGAGCGCGACGTCGTTGCTGTCCGACGCCTCGAACTGGCGCCGTGCGGCTTCGAGGTGGTGACGTAGCAGGACGTCGAGGACGCGGCCCGCGGCGGGAGTGAGTGCGGCGACATTGGCGAACGTCTGCGCGGTCGCGAGCTCGCTGCCGCTCGTATCGATCGCGAGGTCGCTCAGGGTGCTTCTCAAGGCCGCCGAGGCCGCCTCGGCGAACCGGGCGACGCTCGAGCCCGCGACCCGCGCGACGCCGAGCGCGGCGTCCTCGCCGAGCAGCCCCGCCATCGCGACGAACAGCGGGAGCGACTCGACGTCGTCGCGGGACGCGACCTTGGTGTCGGCGTCGACGACGGGCAGGCCGTAGGCGCGCCAGAGCCTGACGACGAGATCGGGGTCGGCGTCGATCGCGGCGGCGGCCTCGCGGAGGGTGTACTCGTCACGGCCCGGCCGCACGATGCGATCGCCCGCGAGGCCGAACAGGCGTCCGCGCGCGTGCGCCGCGACCATCTCGTCGAGCGTGCAGCCCTGGGTGTCGAGGTACTCGATGAGCGCGCGGCGGTCGCCGGCGTTCGGCGCGGCGGGGTCGTACAGCCCCGCGTCGGTGACCGCCTGCCAGTCCACGGCCTGACGCTACTGGTGAGTAGCGGCTCGGGCCACGCGGCGACTGGTGAACGGCGGCGCCGCTACTCACCAGTAGCGTCGGTCCCTAGCGCGTCTCGCGGTGGACGCGGTGGGTGCGGCAGTTGGGGCAGAACTTCTTCATCTCGAGCCGGTCGGGGTCGTTCCGCCGGTTCTTCTTGGTGATGTAGTTACGGTGCTTGCACTCCGTGCAGGCCAGCGTGATCTTCGGGCGTACGTCGGTGGCGGCCACTGCGCGGAGCCTCTCGTAACGGTCGGACGGGCAACCCGCAGAGGATAGCGGAGGCGTGATGGACGTGTCCAAGGCGGCGTTGCGCGCCGAGGTGGTCGCACGGCTCGACGGCCTGCCGGGCCTGCGGAGCAAGGGGATGTTCGGCGGCTACGGGCTGTGGGCCGAGGACGGGCTGTTCTTCGGCATCGTCGACGACGGGCATGTGTACTTCCGGGTCGACGCGGCAACCCGGCCGCGCTACGCCGAGCGCGGGTCGACCGGCTTCGACTGGAGCGGCGGCGTGGAGCCGCCGTCCGAGACGTACTACGCCGTGCCCGACGACGTGTACGCCGACCCGGCGACGCTCATGGCCTGGGCCGAGGACGCCGTCGACGTCGCTCGCGCGGCCGAACGGCCGCGCGGACGTAGTAGCGGTGGCCGGATTTGAACCGGCGACACAGCGATTATGAGCCGCTTGCTCTGCCAGGCTGAGCTACACCGCCATGGAGCTGAGAGCCCCCTTACGGAATCGAACCGTAGACCTTCTCCTTACCATGGAGACGCTCTG
>CBQZLL010000123.1:0-8847 GCA_967749945.1 uncultured Frankiaceae bacterium | reverse complement strand
AGATCGGCAAGGTCCCGCTCCTCACCGCCGAGGAGGAGGTCGACCTCGCCAAGCGGATCGAGGCCGGGCTGTTCGCGTCGGAGAAGCTCGCGACGCCCCGGAAGATCGCCGACAAGACCCGCAAGGACCTCGAGGCCATCGAGCGCGACGGCCAGCTCGCGAAGAAGAAGCTCGTCGAGGCGAACCTCCGGCTCGTCGTCTCCATCGCGAAGCGGTACGTCGGCCGAGGCATGTTGTTCCTGGACCTGATCCAGGAGGGCAACCTCGGCCTCATCCGCGCGGTCGAGAAGTTCGACTACACCAAGGGCTACAAGTTCTCGACGTACGCCACGTGGTGGATCCGCCAGGCGATCACCCGAGCCATCGCCGACCAGGCCCGCACCATTCGTATCCCGGTGCACATGGTCGAGACCATCAACAAGCTGATCCGCATCCAGCGCCAGCTCCTCCAGGACCTAGGGCGTGAGCCCTCGCCCGAGGAGATCGCGAAGGAGATGGACCTCACGCCGGACAAGGTCCGCGAGATCCTGAAGGTCTCGCAGGAGCCGGTATCGCTGGAGACGCCGATCGGCGAGGAGGAGGACTCCCACCTCGGCGACTTCATCGAGGACTCCGACGCGGTGGTGCCGGTCGACGCGGCGTCGTTCATCCTGTTGCAGGAGCAGCTCGACTCGGTGCTGCACACGCTCTCCGAGCGGGAGAAGAAGGTCATCCAGCTCCGCTTCGGCCTCACCGACGGACACCCGCGGACGCTCGAGGAGGTCGGCCGGGAGTTCGGGGTGACCCGCGAGCGCATCCGGCAGATCGAGTCGAAGACCCTGTCGAAGCTGCGCCACCCGAGCCGCTCGCAGAAGCTGCGCGACTACCTCGAGTAGAGGTCCTCGGTGATGAGCAGGGCCTCGATCTCCTCGGGGGGTACCGGGCGGCACAGGTAGTAGCCCTGCCCGAAGTCGCAGCCGAACTCCGCGAGCCGTTGCCACGACGCCGCGGACTCGATGCCCTCGGCGACGAGCGGCAGTCCCAGCGAGTGGGCGAGCCGTACGGTCGACTCGACGATGGCGGCGGAGCGCACGTTCGTGTCCAGGTCCATCGTGAACGAGCGGTCGAGTTTCAGCTCGTCGACCGGGAGGTCGCGCAGGTAGGCGAGCGACGAGTAGCCGGTCCCGTAGTCGTCGACGCTGATCCGCACGCCCCGGGCGCGGAGCGCGTGCAGCACCGCGAGCGACCGGGTGCGGTCGAGCATCAGCGTGCTCTCGGTGATCTCGATGACGAACGCCGACGGCGGCAGGCCGCGACTCTCCAGCAAGGTGAACACCTGGGCCGGCAGCTCGATGTCGAGCAGGTTCGACGCGGAGACGTTGACGGCGATGGTCAGCGGGTACCCCTCGCGGCGCCACGCAGCGGCCTGGTCGGCGGCCAGGCCGAGCACCCGCGAGGTGAGCTTGCGCATCAACCCGGCGCGCTCCGCCTCGGGGATGAACTGGTCGGGGAGCACGAGACCGCGCTCCGGGTGCTGCCAGCGGACCAGTGCCTCGACGGCGACGATCCGGCCGGTCCGGAGGTCCGCTTTCGGCTGGTAGTGCAGGATGAGCTGGTCGCCGTCGATGGCGGCGCGCAGGTCGTTCACGGTCTCCAGCCGGCGGCGGAGATCTTCGTCCGCACTGGCCTGGTAGACGAGGCAGCCGAGGCGTTCCGACTTCGCCTCGTACATCGCGATGTCGGCGCGCTGGAGGAGCGCGGTCACGGTCGTCCCGAAGTCGGGCGCGAGCGCTATGCCGATGCTCGCGGCGATGTGCACGATGACCCCGTCGAGGACGAATGCCTTCTGCAGCTCCTGTTGAACCCGGTCCGCGACGCGCAGCGCGGACGCCTCGCTGGTCCCGCGCAGGGCGACCGCGAACTCGTCGCCCCCGAGGCGGATCAGGTCGTCCTCGTGGCGGACGACGGTGGCGAGCCGGTTGCCGACCTCGACGAGGAGCTGGTCGCCGATCGTGTGGCCGAGGGAGTCGTTGACCTCTTTGAACCGGTCCAGGTCGATGACCATGACGGCGGCTTGGGTGCCCGGAGGGAGCGCGTCGAGGTAACGCTGCATCGACTCGTAGAGGTGGCGGCGGTTGCCGAGGCCGGTGAGCTCGTCGGTCCGTGCCTGCACCTTGTTGTGGGCCAGCGACTGCACCTCGCGGAACGTCAGCGCCGTCCGGCCCAGGCCGCCCGCGACGCAGGCCGCGGCGAGCCACTCCGCCACCTGCGGTAACGACGCCATGCTGCCCCAGACCAGCAGGCCGAGCGATGCGAGCGTGAAGATGCTCGGCACGAGCAGCACCGACCAGCCCTCGAACTCCACCCGGTCCTCGGCGGGGCGGAGCTTGCACAGGGCCGCGAGCCCGGTGATGCCGTAGCCGACGGCCCACATCGGGTCGAGCAGCGTCCCGGGCTGGTACGTGTCGTTCGCGACCTGGAGCATGTACAGGACGTCGGCCGCGGCGTACGTCGCGAGGCCGACGCCCACCAGCGCCCACGTCCGGTCGGGACGCCAGCGGAACAGGCCGTAGCTGCCGACGACGAGAACAAGAAGAATGAGATCGCAGATCGGGTACGCGATCGTCGTCACGACCTCGGCGCGCGTCCCGCCGGTGTGCCGGACGATCGCGCCGACCGCGATGCTGCCGATCGCCGCCGCGCCGAGCATGCCGACGACACCGTCGAGCCACATGCTCGCGTGGAAGACCCGGACCCGGCGGCGGAGCAGCAGGACCAGCCCGACGTACGCGAACGGGTAGAACGCGAGCCAGCCCGCGTCGGCCGACGACGGGTACGGGATGGGGTCGCGGAACTGGACCCAGCCGTTGTAGAGGATGTCGCCAAGCGCGTAGACGGCGACCGACGTCCCCATCAGCAGCCAGGCGACGCGGCCGGCGCGGACGAGCGCGGCCCGCACGAACATCACCAGGCTGGCGAGCACGATGATGCCGGTGCTGAGGAAGCCGTCGAAGAACAGGTCGTAGCCGGTCTGGTGCCGGACGCCGGGCAGCGTGGACGCGACGTACCCCACCATGGCCGCGACGAGGATCCAGCGCAGCGCGCGGACGTAGCGCGCGCTGCGTGATGTGAACCACGTGTCGGTGTCCCGTTGAGCAGCAGTGATCGCCATGCCGGGGTGGTCGGCTCCCCGCGTGCCGGGATGAACGGATTCGCCGGAAAATGCCTACAAAGGACCAGGTCGCCCCGGACCGAGGTCCCGATCGGCCGGGACGAGCGGCACGGTGCGGATGCACTAAGTCGGTCGCGAGCGCGCCCGGCGCCTGGGATCGTGGCCCGTTGTGAGCGACGCGCTGCTGGCCGAGGGGCTGGTCAAGGACTACCGCCGGGCGCGAGCCGTCGACGGCGTGTCGCTGCGCGTCGCGCCCGGCGAGCGGGTCGCGCTGCTCGGCCCGAACGGCGCGGGCAAGACGACGACGTTGCTCATGCTGCTCGGCGTCGTCGCACCCGACGCAGGCACGGTGACGATCCTCGGTCACCCGCTGCCGAAGGAGCGCGCCAATGCCCTGGCGCTGGTGGGCTTCGCGGCCGGGTACCTGCCGTTGCCGGAGAAGCTGCGAGTCCGCGAGTTCCTCACCATGTACGCCGACCTCTACGGGCTGCCCGACGGGCTCGGCGCGGCCCGCGCGGCGCTCGCGCGGTTCCGCATTCCGGAGCTGGAGGCGGCGATGGGCACCGAGCTGTCGAGCGGGCAGAAGACGCTCGTCGGCATCGCCAAGGCGACGATGCACGCGCCGAAGCTCCTCGTCCTCGACGAGCCGACGGCGTCGCTCGACCCGGACGTCGCGTTGCGCGTCCGGACCGGCCTGCAGTCGCTGTGCGACGACGAGGGCACCGCGCTGCTCGTGACGAGCCACAACATGGTCGAGGTCGAACGCCTCTGCGAACGCGTCGTCTTCCTGTCCGCCGGCCGGATCGTCGCGGACGGGTCGGCGGCGGAGGTCGCGGCGGTGTTCGGGCAGGGCGACCTCGAAGAGGTCTTCATCCACCTCGCCGCGTCCCGCACGGAGGTCACGTCATGAGGTGGCAGCCGGTGAGAGCGATCGCGGTACGGCAGGCGCTGGTGCTGCGGCGCAGCCCGCACCGGTTGTTCGACGTCACGATCTGGCCGCTCGTCGACACGCTGCTCTTCGGCTCGCTGTCGGTGTACTTCACCCGCGCCGGCGGCGCGGCGGGCAAGACCGGCGCGGGCTACCTCATCGCGGGCGTGCTGCTGTGGCACGTCGTGTACCAGTCGCAGATCGCGCTCGCGACCGGCTTCCTCGAGGAGACGTGGTCGCGCAACCTGCTCAGTCTCATGGTCACGCCGATCTCGGAGGCCGAGTACCTCGCGGGCGTCGTGGCGTTCGGCCTGGTGAAGCTCGTCCTCGGCGTCGGCCTGGTGGCCGTGATGGTGGCGATCCTCTACGCGTTCAACGTCACGTCGCTGGGCTGGGCGTTGCTGCCGATCGTCGCGGTGCTGCTCGCCGCGGGGTGGGCGGTGGCGGTGTTCGTCATCGGCATGGTGCTGCGGTTCGGCACGGGTGCCGAGGCGCTGGCGTGGGGGATCCTCTTCGTCGTCATGCCGCTGTCCGGGGTGTTCTACCCGGTGAGCGCGCTGCCCGTCGCGCTGCGTCCGGTGGCGGCGGTGCTGCCGACGACGCACGCGTTCGCCGCGGCGCGCGCGGTCATCGACGGCCGCAGCACGCCGTGGGGCGAGCTCGGGATCGCGGCAGTGACGACGGCCCTCGCGCTCGTGGCGGCGTTCGCGTTCGCGCGGGCGATGCTGTCGACGTTCCGTCGCCGCGGCTACGTCACCCGCTACAGCTGACGGCGCGCGCCGGCGGCGGTCCCCGTCGCGGTGACGAGGAGGAGGAGCACCGCGGCGGTCACCGGGACGGTGCGCTCGGGGCCGCGCGCAGCGGCGACGGCGGGCGGTGGCTCGGCCCGCACCGGTGGTGCGGTCTCCGTCGGCGGTACGACCGTCGGGCTCGGGCCTGGCTTCTTCGCGGGCTTCTTCGTCGGCGACGGCGTCGCCTGGACGGCCGGCCGGGACTTCGGCTTGACGAGGATCGGCGCCTGCGTCGGGGGCGGTGCGGCCGTCGTGGTCGCGGTAGGCACTGCGGTGACGCCGAGCGCGGCGGTCGCGTCGACCAGACCGTCGCCCGCGTTGGCCAGCGGGCGCGCAGTGTTGCGGAGCCGGGCCATCACGTCGTCGCGGGTGCGCGCGCGTTGCGCGAACAGCAGCGCCGCGATCCCCGCGACGTGCGGCGCGGCCATCGACGTGCCGGCCAGTGCGGCGTACTGGTGGTGGACGCCGTCGCTCCACGTCGACACGACGCAGTACTTGATGGTGCACGTGTCGGTATCCGAGTCGCCGCCGGGCGCGGCGAGGTCGACGCCCGCGCCGTACTGCGAGTACGACGCGAGCTGCCCGTCGCGCGCGGTCGCCGCGACGATGAGGGCGTCGTCGCCGTAGCTGTCGGCGAGGGGGAGGTTCGCATTGCCGGCCGCGAAGACGACGAGCACGCCCGCCTCGGCGGCGGCCGCGACGGCGTCGTCGAGGGTCGCGTCGCGGCCCGCGATCGGGATGGACGCGCCGGCCGAGATGTTGACGACGCGGGCGCCGTGGGCGGTGGCGTACCGGACCGCGGCGGCGAGGTCGCGGGAGGTGCCGGTGCAGTCGCTGCCGTCCCACTTGAGGATGCGCAACGGGAGGATCTTCGCGCTCGGCGCGACGCCGTACGTCTCGGACGCAATGGTCCCGGCGACGTGCGTGCCGTGCGCCTCGCACTGGTCCGCGGGGACGTTCCCTGTCTTGCACGTGCCACCCGTGCAGTCGGCGCCGGTGAGCACCCGGCCGCCGAAGTCCGGATGCGTCCGGTCGATCCACGTGTCGACGACGGCGACGGTCACGCCCGCGCCGTCGCGGCCCGCGGCCTGCGACTGCCCGATGCGGATCTGGCTGAAGTTCCACGTGGCGGGCTGGGGCGGCGTCGCATGCGCGGCCGGACCGGCGAGCGCCAGTGCCACGACCGTCGCGACGGCCGCGGCGCGGAGCGATCTCACCCCGACCATGACGTCTTCAACGCGCGAGAGGCCCCTAGGTTGCGGCGTCGACCCCGTCCGCCTCGCGCCGGTCCTCCAGTGCGCGGAGCACCTCGTCGTGCTCGACCGGTGCCATCGCCCCGAAGTGGAGGACGAGCGTGCCGTGCGCGCCGCAGCGCGGGCACACGACGGCGGCGATCGCGACCATGTCGTCCGGGTCGGACGCGCCCTCGGTCCTGATGAGCGCGCGCAACGTGACGTCGGCGGCCGCGCTGCGCTGGTGGCAGGTGTAGCAGATGACGGCGGCGTCGTCCGTCGCCGCGAACTGGCTGGTGTAGCCCTCGGCCTCGTACCGTGCCAGGGCCTCCGCCATCGTCGTGCCTTCGGTGGCGGGCACGGTCAGAGCTCGTACGTGTGCATCGCGGCTTCCTCGGCGCTGCGCCCGCCGTCGTCGCGGCCCACGTCGTACGCGACGCTCTCGTTCACCTCGTCCTCGTGCGCGCCCTCGTCGTGCTCGACGAGCCGTCCGGTCGGAGCGTCACCGAGACCTTCAGCCTCGGAGACGTATTCGACGTCGACCTGAAGTGACGGATCAGGGAGCTCGCGCGCGAGGCGCAGATCGAGGGGCTCACCGGCGCGCTGCTCCTCCGCGGTGGTGCCGAAGTCGTCGACGGCGACGGGCCAGTCGTTGGGGCTGTGCTCGCGTTCGAGCAGCTCGCCCTCGGACATCGACTCGTCCGCCTCGATGTCGATGCCGGTGTTGCCCGTGTCGCCCTGGGTGGAGACGGGGATGGTGGCGTCCCTCATGTCGTCCTCCTCGGGCGGTCAGACGGTGCGAACCTTCTCGGTCACATCCTTCCCCACGAACGCGCTCGCGGCGACCCGCTTCGCGGTAACGAGCAGATCGCTTGCTTCGTGTCTCGCTGCGTCGGCCACCTGCTGGACCTCGGGCTTGCCGAGCAGCGCGCGCCATCGCCGCGTGATCTGCTCGTACCGGGCCCGCCCTGCCCTCGCGCCGAGGACGTACCCGGCGGCGAAGCCGGTCAGGAAGGTCACCTTGAACCGCATCGGTCGCCTCCGGGTTGGGTGACCGGCGCGTCGCGCGCCGGTACGGTCGTCGTGAGCCGGACGTACCCGGGAGCCGTGCGGGGCAACCACGTCGCGCTCGCGGCGGTCGCTGATACCCTTCGTCCCGCCGATCCCGCGTAGCTCAATTGGCAGAGCATGCGACTGTTAATCGCAGGGTTGCTGGTTCAAGTCCAGCCGCGGGAGCTCGACCCCTGCGGGGCAGTAGCTCAGCTGGTCAGAGCAGGGGACTCATAATCCTCTAGACGCAGGTTCAAATCCTGCCTGCCCCACTCCCTTGCCGGCTGCCTTGCCGGCTCCTGTGGGTCGCTGGTGCCATCGGTGCCGTGATCGGGCACACTGTCAACGTGACGTCGACGGAGTTGCTGGGGCTGATCTCGATCGATCCGGAGATCTGCCACGGCCACCCGTGCGTCGGGGACTCGCGTCCTCGTCACCGTCGTACTCGACGCGCTCGCGGCTGGGATGGCGTCTGAGGAGATCGTTCGGCACCACCCGACGTTGACCGAGGAGGGCGTGCGAGCCGCGGTCGCCTACGGGGCGTGGCTGGCGAAGCAGGAGATCCATCTGCTCCCGGCGGGCTCGTGAGGTTCAAGCTCGACGAGAACGTCCCGTACGACGCGGTCGCGGCTTTCGCTGACGGCGGGCACGACGTCCACACCATCCCCGACGAGGACCTCGTCGGCCATGTCCGACGTCGAGGTGTGGCACCCTGTGTGCTGCGGGATCTTGGGACAAGACGAGTGCCGGCGACACAATTCGACCGTTGACGAAAAGTGGTTGTGATGGGGGAGTCGAGTGCCAGACCAAGATGAGGAACCGCGACCGCGCGCCGACGACGAGGCAGTCGTAGATCCGTCAGAGTCAGGGGTGCTGACCACCGCCGCCCGTGCGCTTGCGGTGGGCGCCGGCCTCGCAATCCCTATCTCACTTCGAGGGATGGGCGACGACCTCCCGCAAGTGGGGATCATGACCGTCGTCGACTCCTGGGGTTCTTGGGAACGACGCAGCGCCGCGTTCGTTGCTTCCGACGATGTACTGGAAGAGTCCGGACAACTCAGTGCCGTCTTGGAGCGGGAGTCGTCAGGTTGGGTCGCGACTCGTGCATCGCAGAACCCGCTGAACGATGTGCGAGTCGATCTTTGGCGCCGGATTGCTAGCGACTCCCGGGCGGTCGCTGAGGCGATCGCGTGGCTTCGGTTGTTGATGGCAGACGATGAGCCTGTTGCCGCGTCCGCTGCGGCGGCCGCGCTCTCGCATTGGCGGGCGGGCAAGGACGTCCCGGTGCCGCAGCCTTTACGTGCGGCGCGTAGCCGGCTCGCGCAGTACTCCGATTCGTCGGTGTCGGTGGCACGAATGATTGCGTCGGCGGCGCGGCCGCAGAATGCGCTGGATCGGCTCGACGTCAAGCCGTCCGTCAGCGGTATGCCGACCACGTCGTTGATGGTGCATGGGACGTGGGGATGGGAGGGCAACTGGTGGCTGGTCGGCGGAGACTTTCACACCTACATCGCGACGAATGTGCGGACAGATCTGTACAATCTAAACACTGCCTTCGCGTGGAGCGGGCGGTATCGAGGCAAGCATCGTCGTATCGCCGCTGAGCGTTTGGCGGCTTGGGCCGGCGACGTCTGTGATGGTGAGTTGAACTGCGTGTTCGCGCACAGCTACGGAGGCGTGATCGCACTCATGGCG